>DAIMHT010000379.1:0-1964 GCA_036723155.1 Actinomycetota bacterium | reverse complement strand
CCTAGGTGGCGATGACGATCAGCACCGAGGAGCTCGTCGCCCGGGAAGAGATCCGCGACGTCCTGTTCCGCTACACGCGGGGCATCGACCGACTCGACCTCGGCCTCGTCCGCTCCTGCTACCACGCCGATGCGCACGACGACCACGGGGCGTACCGCGGTGATCTCGACGGGTTCCTCGACTGGGTCGGCGAGGCCTTGTCCTATTTCGACTCGACCATGCACTTCATCGGGAACCAGCTCATCGAGGTCGAAGGCGACACGGCGTACGCCGAGTCGTACTGCGTCGCGTACCACCGTCGCGGGCCCCGGGACGGTGAGCAGCCGCACGACCTGGTCACCGCCCTGCGATACGTCGACCGGCTCGAGCGCCGCGCCGAGGGGCAGTGGAGGATCGCCGACCGAGTGTGCGTGTTCGACTGGAGCCGCCGCGACCCGGTCGTCGACGAGTGGACCATGGACGGGGCGGTCCGCGGCCAGCGGGGCGCGGCCGACCCGGTCTGGCGCGACTAAGCCCGTCCGCCCGGGCCGGGAGTCTCAGCCGACCTGACGGTCCCGATCGGCCCAGTACGGGGCCCGCAGCTTGAACTTCTGCAACTTGCCGGTCGCGGTCCGGGCCAGCTCGTCGCGAAACTCGACCGAGCGGGGACACTTGTAGTGGGCCAGCCGCTCCCGGCAGTGCGCGATCAGCTCATCCTCGCTGACGTCGGTGCCGTTGGTGACGACGAGCGCCTTGACCGTCTCGCCCCACTTCTCGTCGGGCACGCCGATCACGGCCACTTCCGCCACGAGGGGATGGGAGAACAGGCAGTCCTCCACCTCGATCGACGACACGTTCTCCCCGCCGGTGATGATCACGTCCTTCTTGCGATCCGAGATGACCAGGTAGTGGTCGTCGTCGATGAGTCCGCCGTCCCCGGTGTGGAACCAGCCATCCCGGATGGCCCGGTCGGTCTCCTCGGGTTGGTTCCAGTAGCCGTTCATCACCACGTTGGAGCGGGCCAGGACCTCCCCGTCCGCATCCACGTCGATGCGGGTCCCCACGACGGGCGCGCCGGCACGCGCCAGGCGGGTGGCGCGCTCGGCGGGACCGAGCGCGTCGTACTCGGCGCGGGCTCGGTTCATGGTGAGCAGCGGCGCGGTCTCGGTCAGCCCGTAGATCTGGACGAACTCCCAGCCGAGCTCGGTCTCGACCCGCTCGATCGTCCGGGTGGGCGGGGCCGCGCCCGCGACCGTGATGCGGACCCGGCCTCGTCCCGGGATCTCGCCCGGCCAGTCGCGGGCCGCGTCGAGCACCAGGTTCACGACGGTGGGCGCGCCGTTGAGCGCGGTCACGCCGTGTTGATCGACCCGTCGGAGGATCTCGGCCCCGTCGACCTTGCGCAACACGACGTGCGTCGCCCCCATCCCGGTCACGGCGTACGGCATCCCCCAGCCGTTGCAGTGGAACATCGGGAGGGTGTGCAGGTACACGTCGCGGTCGGTGACGCCCAGGTGCCAGCCGAAGGTCACCGCGTTGATCCACACGTTGCGGTGGGTGAGCTGGACCCCTTTCGGGCGGGCGGTGGTGCCGCTGGTGTAGTTGATGGTGGCGGTCGCGTCCTCGTCGGGCTCCCACGGCTCGGGGTCGACACCGAAGCGCACCCACTCCGGGTCCTCGGCGCCGAGGACGAAGCGGTGCTTGGCGTCGACACCCGCCAGGGCCTCGTCGAGCTCGGGGTCGACGAGCAGCACGCTGGCGCCCGAGTGGTCGACGATGTAGGCGATCTCGTCGGCGTTCAGCCGAAAGTTGATCGGAACGAGCGCTCGGCCGGACCCCGACACGCCGAAGAGCGCCACGAGCAGCCGGGCCGCGTTGTGTGACACGATCGCCACCCGCTCCCCCGCACCGACGCCGAGCGCGTCGAGCCCCGCCGCTTGCGCCGCGGCGAGCTCCCCAACCTCCCGGTAGCTGAGCGACCCGAG
>DAIMHT010000378.1:0-1971 GCA_036723155.1 Actinomycetota bacterium | reverse complement strand
GCCGGGGTGGACATCAAGGAGCTCGCCGCGGACCCGACCCACCAGTCGCTCATCGACGTGAACCGGGGATGCTGGGAGTGCTTCGCCGCGGTCTATGACTGTGAGGTTCCCGTCATCGCCGCGGTGCACGGCTTCTGCCTCGGCGGGGGAGTGGGGATCGCCGGCAACGCCGACATCGTCGTCGCCGCCGACGACGCCACCTTCGGTCTCCCCGAGGTCGACCGCGGCGCGCTGGGCGTCGCGACGCACCTGGCTCGTCTCGTGCCGTACCACAAGATGCGAGCCATGTTCCTGACCGGCTCGCTCGTCACCGCGGCCGAGCTGCTCGACTTCGGGACCGTCGAGCGCGTCGTCCCCCGCCCCGCGCTCCTCGACACCGCCCGCGAGCTCGCCCAGGTGATCGCGGCGAAGAGCCCCCTCGTCATCCGCCGGGCCAAGGAATCGTTGAACGCCATCGACCCCGTCGACGTGAAACGCTCCTATCGCTTCGAGCAGGGCTTCACGTTCGAGCTCAACCTGTGGGGCGATTCCGACGAGCTGCGCCAAGCCTTCGTCGAGAAGCGCGACGCGGCGCTCGACCCCGCCGCCGAGCCAGGAGCTCCGGCGTGAAGCCGACCGCCCCCGTCGTCGACGGCCTGTTCACGGACACCGACGACGGCCCGCGCCTCCTCGGCGGCCACTGCCCCCGGTGTGGCGCCTGGTTCTTCCCGAAGCAATGGTCGTTCTGCCGCAACCCGAACTGTGACGGCGGTCCGCTCGACGACGCGCCCCTCTCGTCACGCGGCCGCCTCTGGTCCTGGACCGACAACCGGTACGCGCCACCCCCGCCGTACCCCGCCCGGGACCCGTTCGAGCCGTACGGCGTCGCCGCGGTGGAGCTGGTCGACGAGCAGATGGTGGTGCTCGGCCAGCTGGCTCGCGGGACCGACATGGCTGCCCTCACGCTCGACACCGAGATGGAGCTGGTGATCGAGCCCCTGTACGAGGACGACGACACGGTCCGGACGGTGTGGAAGTGGCGCCCGGCAGGAGGGACGCGATGAGCGACGTGCGGATCCTCGGGGTCGGCATGCACCCGTGGGGCAAGTGGGGACGGCCGTTCGCCGAGTACGGCGTCGTCGCGGCGCGCGCCGCGCTGGCCGACGCCGGCGTCGCACTGTCCGACGTCGAGTACCTCGCGGCCGGCGACACGATGCGCAACGGGTACCCCGGCTACGTAGCCGGCTCGACGTTCGCGCAGGCGCTCGGCTGGTCGGGGATCCCCGTCTCGTCGAGCTACGCCGCGTGCGCCTCGGGGGTCGTGGCCCTCGAAGCGGCCCGGGCCCGGATCCTCGCCGGCCAGGCCGACGTCGCCCTGGTCGTCGGTGCCGACACCGCCCCGAAGGGCTTCTTCGGGCCCCTCCCCGGGGACCGTCCCGAAGACCCCGACTGGCTGCGCTTCCACGTGCTGGGCGCCACGAACCCGACGTACTTCGGGCTCTACGCCCGCCGCCGCATGGAGCGCTACGGCGCGACCGAGAAGGACTTCGCCGCGGTGAAGGTCAAGAACAGTCGCCACGGGCTCACCAACCCGAACGCCCGGTACCGCAAGGTGTTCACCGAGGACGAGATCGCCGAGTCGCCGGTCGTGGCGGACCCGCTGCGCCTGGTCGACATCTGCGCCACGAGCGACGGCGCCGCCGCGGTGGTCCTCGTCAGCGAGGCGTTCGCGGCCCGCCGCGACGACCGGGCCCGTCCGGTTCGCGTCGCCGGCGTGTCGACGGTCACGCCGACGTACCCCAACGTGGACCTCGACCTTCCCGACATCGCCACCGACTCCGCGGTCGGCGCCCCACCGGCGGCGCGCTCGTTCCGTGACTCCATCGCGTACGCCGCGTACGAGGAAGCCGGTGTCGGACCCGACGATCTGAGCTGCGCCGAGGTGTACGACCTGTCCACCGCGCTCGAGCTCGACTGGTACGAGAACATCGG
>DAIMHT010000377.1:0-1981 GCA_036723155.1 Actinomycetota bacterium | reverse complement strand
AGGCGGCGCGCCAGCGGGTCGAACAGCCCCGCGCAGAACCCGTTCGGGTGGAGCAGCAGCAGCGGCTCGCCGTCACCACCCCAGTCGAGCGCGGCGATCCGCAGACCGTCGTGCTCGACGGTTCGCGGTGTCGGTTCTGCGGTCAGGCGGCTACGCGACCGGTTCGACGGCCAGGATTCGGCCCAGCGTGAGGAGCTGCGGTGTCGTGCCGCCCAGGGTGAGCTCGAGCTGCTTGGCGAGCAGGAAGTACCGGTGGAGGGGGTAGTCGCGGTCAACGCCCATCCCGCCGTGCAGATGCTGGGCCGCGTGCACGACACGCTGGCCGCCTTCGGCGGCCCAGAACTTCGCCACCGCGACCTCGGCGGTCGACGGGAGCTCCTCCGAGAGCCGCCAGCAGGCCTGCCACGCGGTGAGTCGGATCGCCTCGGTGTCGATGTACGCGTCCGCGGCGCGCTGCCCGACGGCCTGGAACGTCGCGATCGGCCGTTCGAACTGCTCGCGGGTCTTGGTGTACTCGGCCGTCATGCGAACCGCTTCCTCGCAGACCCCGACTGCGATCGCGCACAGCGCCGCCGTGGCCCGCTCGAGGGCCCAGTCGAGCACTTCCGCGCCGCGTTCGGAGCCACCGAGCACGTCGTCGTCGGTGACGCGCACCCCGTCGAGGCGGACGACGGCCTCGGGGTGGCCGCTCGTCGTGTTCTGACGCTCCCGGCTGACGCCCTTGGCGTTGGGGTCGACGATGGCGACGATCACCGAGCCGTCATCGGCGGTGGCCGGGACGAGGACCCGGTGGGCGAGCATCCCGTCGGGAACACAGATCTTCTCCCCGTCGAGGATCCAGCCGTCACCGTCACGACGCGCGGTCGTCACCGGGCGGCGAAGGTCCGCGCCGGCCTCGACGAACGCCGCGGTCAAGATCGTGTCGCCGCTTGCGACGCCGTCGAGCAGCGCCTGCTGGGCATCGGAGCCAAAGCGCGCGATCGGCAGTGCACCCAGCACGATCGTGGAGAGGTAGGGCACCGGCGCGACCGTGCGGCCGACCTGCTCGAGGACGATGGCCGCCTCGAGGAACCCGTAGCCACCACCGCCGTGCGCCTCCGGGATCGCGATCCCGAGCACGCCCGCGTCGGCGAGCTTGGCCCACAGCTCCCGATCGAGGTTGTCCTCGCCGGCTTCGATCTCCTTGAGGCGGTCGTGGGTGACCTCACCGTGGAGGATCTGCTCGGCCAGACCCCGCAGGTCCTGTTGTTCCTCGCTGAACCCGAAATCCATGTGGTGCTCCTGCTTCCTGCTCCGAGGCGGTTATCGCGGCGCGAGCGGCATACCGAGGCCGAACACCGCGATCAGATCGCGCTGGACCTCGTTGACGCCGCCGCCGAACGTGAGGATGATCAACCCGCGGTACGAGTGCTCGAGGCGGGACTGGAGCACGGCGCCGGGCGCGTCGTCCTTCAGGTAGGCGCGTTGGCCGATGATCTCCATCAGCAGCCGGAACGCCTCCAGGTAGAACTCGGTGCCGAACACCTTCGTCGCGGACGCGTCCGCGGGCTGCAGCTCGCCGGTGGTGGAAGCCCACGCGATCTTCCAGTTGATGAGCCGGAGGAACTCGAGCCGGGCGTGGACTCGAGCCAGGCTGAGCTGCACCCACTCCTGGTCGATGACCCGGGTGCCGTCGGCGAGGCGGGTCTGCTGCGCCCACTCACGCACGTCGGTGAGGGCGCGCTCCACTATCCCGGACGAGCACAGCGTGACTCGCTCGTGGTTCAGCTGATTCGTGATCAGCTTCCAGCCCTCGTTCTCCTCGCCCACCCGTGCGGTCGCGGGGACGCGGACATCCTCGTAGAACACCTGGTTGATGTCGGTCTCGCCCATCACCTGGATGGGAAGCACCTTGATCCCGGGTGTGTCCATCGGGACGATGAACAGCGAGATCCCCTTGTGCTTCTTCACGTTGGGATCGGTCCGCACCGCGAGCCACACG
>DAIMHT010000376.1:0-1984 GCA_036723155.1 Actinomycetota bacterium | reverse complement strand
GTGTCGGACGACCCGGGCTCGCCAAGGTCGGTGACGTCGATGCGGTAGTCGACCGAGCCCGATCCGTCGATCGTTGCCGTTCCGAAGATGCTCGCCGACGTGCCGTCAGCCGAGCACACGACGGCCTGGACGTCGATCGAATGGACGTTCATGACCACGGCGGGGCCGTGGTCCTGGTATTCCTCCTGGCCGGACGGGCCTGCGCCCTTGGCGTTGCCGCCGAAGGTGGCCTTGTCACCGTCCGCGGTGGTGATCCGGCCGCCGTACGTGACCTTGCAGCCGGCGCCGCTCTCTGGCAGGACCCAGGTCTTCGCGGCGGTGGCGCTCGGTTCGGTGCCATTCTGGGCACCGCTATCGTCGGTGTCGGCGAAGGCGGTGATCGTGTCACTCCCCGGCAACGCCGAGGTGTAGCAGAACTCGGCCTGGCCGGTCGAATCCGTGACCGCGGTACCACTCGCTGGCGTGCGGAAGGTCGTCGGGTTCACCGAGAAGTCGACGGTGATTCCCGGCGTCACATTGCCGAATGCATCCTTGACCGTTGCGGTCACGCAATGCTGCGCGTCGACGACGTTGGTCGCTGTGCTTGGCTGGAGGTCGAGCGTGGCCGGAGCAGCCGGCGTGACGGTCACGTTGACCGTCTCGACCGCACCGGTCGTCCCGCCCGGGTTCGTGACCGCGGTGATCGTGCAGGTGTAGTCGCCAACGGTCGTTGGTGCCGTGATCGTCTCGACGAACGGGATCGTCTGCGGCCCGGTCAACATCCCGGTCGGGAAGGTCGGGTTGAAGCTGAAGCTGATCGGGCAGCCCGCCGAGACGACCAGGTCCGCCGAGTACGGCACCAGCTTCGCGTTCGAGACGATGAATGGGCCGATCGTCCCGGCACCGCTGTCGTCGACAGCCGCGCCGCCGGTCGCGGTCGCGAGGTCGTTGTAGCAGGACAGTGCGACCGACACGCCTCCGGTCGTATAGCGAATCATCAGCAGGGAGACGTTGTTCGCGACGAGCCCCGCGATCGCGGCCGCGGAGGTGATGTCATCGCCGCCACCGGGAGCACCGTCGCGCCCGAAGTCGTCGGGTGGCGCGTCGACGCACGAGCCGAAGCCGACCGCGCTGTGCGGGGTTGCGTCGCCCAGGACGACGAGGAACTGGCTCGCGAGCGGGTCACGCCCGCCCAGGGCGACCGGCGCGCTGTACGCCGAGTCGGAATAGGCCTCGAAGAACGTCCGGTTGTAGGCCTCGGGGAGGTCGCCCCCGTCGTGCGCAGTCATCGTGGCGATCGCCGCCGAAAAGACCGTGCAGCTCGAGACGAATCCGGGCGTCAACAGTGCGTAGGGCACATCGCCCGGGCCGCCGCTCGGCATCGCCGGATAGTCGCCGAGCGCGACCACCGCGAAACGGGCGCCGGGGATCGAACTCTTCACGTTCGAGCAGATGTTCATGGCGTCCGCCTGAGCCTGGGCGATCGGGATGCCCATGCTGGCGGTGGTATCGATCGCCACGATGATGTCGGCCTTGGCCGGCACGCCATCGAGCGTCAGGGTCTTGTTGACCGTGGTGGACGTGCCGGCGACCAGCGTGGTGGTCACTGGGCTGGGCGTCAGCGTGTCTGCTGCTGAGACCGGGATCGCGGCGACCAGCCAGAGCATGGTCGCGGCGAGGACTGCCATGAAGCGCATGGGACTCTGCTTCGCGTACACCGATGAACCCTCCCTTGTGGCTTGAGGCGGGGCACCAGCCGAAATCGGGCCAGTGACGCCGGTCTCGTGCGCGCCTCCGCGCGCTCCCTGCGCAGTCGGCCCGAGCCGAGCCGTCGCCGGGATGGGAACCGGGAAGTCACGAGGCGACGATGGACGGCGATCTCAACATCCCGGTCGCCGGTTCGCGGTGCAGGTGGCCGCCGTCCCGTTCCCATTCGTTCGGCCACCGCCGCGACCGCCCGATTGTCAGTCGGTCCGCCGCGCTTGTGGGCCGTACTTCGGTTCAG
>DAIMHT010000375.1:0-1984 GCA_036723155.1 Actinomycetota bacterium | reverse complement strand
GTTCCCAGACCTGCTGCATCATGAGCCGGTCGCGCATGCGGATCGCGGCCTCGAACGCGAACTCCTGGCGCTCACGGATCTCGGTCCCGTCGAGGCCCTCGTAGTACTCCTTGAGTGACAGGACACCGAACGCGACGTGGCGGGCCTCGTCGCTCAGGACGTACCGGAGCAGCTTCTTCAGCAACGGCTCCTCGGTGACCTGGTGCATGAACCCGAACGCGGCCAACGCCAGGCCCTCGATCATGATCTGCATGCCCATGTAGGTCATGTCCCAGCGGTCATCGCGCAACACGTCGTCGATGAGCAGCTGCAGGTTGGGGTTGACCGAGAAGCCGCCGTCGAGCTTGGTGTCGAGGTAGCGGGAGAACACCTCGACGTGGCGGGCCTCGTCCATCACCTGGGTCGCGGCGTAGTACTTGGCGTCGATCCACGGGACTGTTTCCACGATCTTGGCTGTGCAGACCAGAGCCCCTTGCTCACCGTGGAGGAACTGGCTCATCCGCCACCGGAACGCCTCGATGCCGAGGTTGGTCCACTCCTTCTCTCCCCACGACTTGAGCGGCGAGCCCGGCAGGTCGGTCAGGCGGGCCCGCAGGGGCGCCATTGCGAGCTGCATCGTCGCCGCGGCCTGCTCGACGTCGACCTCGATCGACCAGTCGAGGTCGGTGGCTCCGTTCCACTGGGAGGACTTGGCTCGCTCGTAGAGCTTGGCGAGCCCGGGCCGGGTCCGGGCGTAGTCCCAGGTGAACACGGCGTCGCCCCCGACCGGGGTCGAGTGGGCGATCGCACCGAAGTCGATCGAGTCGTCGGCGAGGATGGACTCGACGGCATTGACGTCCTCCCGCCCGAGGGCCTTGAACTCGGCGTCGGTGGTCGTCATCGGAGCTCCGGGGTTCGTGGGGTCACCTCCAAACGGTACCCTGCGGGCGTGGGCGACGTGCTCGTGTACCACAACCCCCGGTGTTCCAAATCCCGCGGCGCGTTGGAGATCCTGGCCGAGCGAGGCATCGACGCTGACGTGGTGGAGTACCTGCAGGCACCACCGGACCGGGCCGCGCTGGAGCAGATCCTCGACGCCATCAGCGACCCGCCGGCTGCGTTGATCCGCCACGACGACCGGTTCCGGGAGCTCGGCCTCGACCCCGACGGCTATCAGGACCGCGACCGCGTCGTCACGTTGCTGCTGGCCCACCCGGAGCTCCTGCAGCGACCGGTGATCATCCACGGCGGACGTGGGGTCATCGCCCGCCCGTCCGAGCGGGTGCTGGAACTCCTCACCCCCGACCCAGGAGCATCCTGATGGCAACGGTCACTGACACGTCCGTGCAGGAGGAGCTGCGCTCCTGGCTGGCCGAGGCCTGGGACCCCGACCTCACCGTTGACGAATGGTGGGAACGCCTCGCCGACTCCGGTTGGGCCGTGCCGACGTGGCCCGCCGAGTGGCTCGGCCGCGACCTGCCACGCGAGCTGGCGCCGATGGTGGCCGCCGAGCTGCGCGGCGCGGGTGCCATCGGGCCCCCCGCCGGTCTCGGCATGCTGCTCGCCGGGCCGACGATCCTCGTGCACGGGACCGATGAGCAAAAGCAGCGGTACCTGCGCCCGATCGTCACCGGCCAAGAAGGATGGTGCCAGCTGTTCAGCGAGCCGGGCGCGGGCTCGGACCTCGCCAGCCTCCAGGCCCGCGCCGAACGCGACGGCGACGAGTGGATCATCAACGGCCAGAAGGTGTGGACATCGGGTGCGCAGATCGCGGACCTGGGCATGCTCCTCGCCCGGTCGAACCCCGACGCCCCGAAGCACCAGGGCATCACGTACTTCCTCTTCCCGATGGATCAGCCCGGCGTCGAGGTCCGGCCGCTGCGCGAGATGACCGGGCGGGCGTTGTTCAGCGAGGTGTTCTTCGACGACGCCCGGGTTCCCGACGCCGCGGCGCTCGGCGGTGTCGACCAGGGTTGGGCCGTCGCCAACACGACACTCGGCGCGG
>DAIMHT010000374.1:0-1988 GCA_036723155.1 Actinomycetota bacterium | reverse complement strand
CGATCCCCCGCTGGTCGATCTCGTCGGTCATCCGGGGTTTGACCGTGTACGAGAGGCGGACGTCGCCGTCGGAATCTCGAGTGAAGACCGACACGGTCGAGTCCTGATTCCCGTCGGAGTCCTCGCTGCCCAGGTCGTACTTGAAATGGTTGTCGGCGCAGCTGAGCAGCCGAAGGTTGTCCCACCGTCGGGCGCGGCCGTGCGCCCGGAGGGTCGCGGGATCGGCGGCGGCGGCCACGACGAAGTCAAGATTCGGCGCCAGGTGGTGCGCGACGCCGTTGAAGCCGTCGATCCACATCGTGCACATCGGGCACGCGCTCGTCTGTCGTTTGCCGTACATGAAGTGGTAGACGACGAGGGCCCGGTCGGGTGCGCTGAACAGCTCGCTGAGCCGAACGGTCCCCACCGGAGCGTCGCCGGCGTCGAGGTCGGCCGGCCCCTCGACGAACGCGTAGTCCTCGACGACCGGACCCGGGGGGAGCTGGCGGTGCTGCTCGGCCACGCGCTCGCGATGTCGCATCAGGTCGAGCTCGGCGAGCCGCAGCTCCTCACGGGCGGCCAGGTACTCCGGCGATTCGTTGGTCAGATTCGTGTACCGCACGTCGGTTCCTCCTCGATGAGCCTGGTCGTTGACAGGTTAGATTGTGCTTACCTATCATGGCAAGGTGCCCGCCGGAGCCCCGGTCATCGAGGACGTCTTCGGGGTGCTCGCGCACCCGGTTCGCCGCCAGCTCTTGGAGCGACTCGCCGCGGGCGAACGCCGGGTGAGCGACCTCGCCGCGCCCCTGCCGGTCACTCGCTCGGCCGTCTCGCAGCACCTCCGGGTGATGCTGCGAGCCGGCGTGGTGGCCGAACGGCACGTCGGGCGGGAGCGGTACTACCGGCTCGAGCGCGCGTCCCTCGACGAGGTCGGGGGCTGGCTCGGCCGCATCGACCAGTTCTGGGCGGGCGGACTGCGGCGCCTCGGCGAACATCTGGCATCGGATCTGTGATCGACACGACCCGCCTCCACGGTCAGCTCCGGCCCGCTTGACGTCCTCCCTAGCCTCCTGGAGACATGGGGGGCGCCCTCCGTAGTGTCTGGCCTCTGAAGGTGGGACCGCCTACGTCCCGCAGCGCCCGCGATGTGCTGAAGTTCCCGGAGACGGGCAGACCACGAAACGGATCGAGATGCCGACCGAGACGCTGAAGGCGGGGGGAAGCCCGCCGAGCGCGGTACCGCCGACGCTCGAGGTTGCGATCCCGGTCCATAACGAGGTCGAGGGCCTCGAGCCCGCGGTCCGGCGGCTCCATCACTATCTGTCCGAGCAGTTCCCGTTCTCGTGGCGGCTCGTCATCGTGGACAACGCCTCGACCGACGGCACCCTGGCCGCGGCCCGCGACCTCGAGGCCGAGCTCAGCGCGGTGCGAGTCGTGCACATCCCGACGAAGGGTCGAGGCATCGCGCTTCGGACGGCGTGGATGGCCAGCGACGCCGTCGTGGTTGCGTACACCGACGTCGACCTCTCGACCGGCCTGGACGCGCTCCTGCCGCTGGTGGCGCCGTTGGTGTCCGGCCACTCCGACGTGGCGATCGGGAGCCGGCTGCTCTCGTCCGCGAATGTGGCTCGTGGCCCCAAGCGGGAGGCCACCTCGCGTGCCTACAACCTCTTGTTGCGGCTCGCGTTCTCGACCCGGGTTCATGACGCGCAGTGCGGCTTCAAGGCGGTGCGCGCCGACGTCGCCCGGGAGCTCGTGCCGGCGATCCAGGACAACGGCTGGTTCTTCGACACCGAGCTCCTGTTGCTCGCCGAGCACAACGGACTGCGGATCCACGAGGTGGCGGTCGACTGGGTCGACGATCCCGACAGCCGGGTCGATCTGGTGCGAACGGCGGTGGAGGATCTGAAAGGGGTGGTGCGCCTCGGTTGCCGGTTCGCGACCGGCCGGGGACGCCTCGAGCTCGGTGATGGTCGTCGTCGACCGTTCGACGACGACCTCGGCCGCAG
>DAIMHT010000373.1:0-1988 GCA_036723155.1 Actinomycetota bacterium | reverse complement strand
ACCTCGACTGGTACGCGTTCACCCTCTCGTTCAAAGGCGTGTTCCTCGAAGGGCTGGAGGTGGCCTTCATCGTCGTGACGTTCGGCAGCACCGAAGGCCACATCGGGTTGGCCGCCGCCGGCGCCGGCGCCGCCCTCATCGTCGTCGGGACCGTCGGCGCCCTCGTCCATCGGCCCCTCAGCCGCGTGCCCGAGAACTCGTTGAAGTTCGCGGTCGGCATCATGTTGGCCTCCTTCGGGACGTTCTGGTCCGCAGAAGGTGCAGGGGTGTCATGGCCCGGCCAGGACCTCGCGATCCTGGGCGTCATCGCGTTCCTGGTCGCGGTGGCCTTCGGGCTCATCGCCCTCCTGCAACGCGAGTCGAAGACCCCCGCGCCCACCGTCAGCGCGGGACGCTGACATGAGCCGGATCCGGCGGTTCGGGCACTTCTGGTACGACTTCCTCATCGGCGACGACTGGACGGCGGCGCTCGCGGTCGTGGTCGCGCTGGGTGCGACGGCCTTGCTCGCCGACGGGGTGCTGAACCCCTGGTGGCTCCTGCCCCTCGCGGTCGCGGCGATCCTGGCCGTGTCCGTCCGCCGCGAGGCCGCGGCGCGCCGAGCCGGGGCCGAGCCACCGCCCGAGCTCACGGAACCGCCCTTCGAGTGAGCCCCAGGCGCCCGCGGGGCTCATCAAATGCTCACGCGCGGACGCGGGCCGCCTCATGTCGGGGGCCCAGCCTCGGGTCATGTACCGCCGCGCCGCCGTTGCGGGACCGGCCAACCCGCTGGTGATCATCGTCGTCGCGGTCGGGCTCGTCGTAGTGGCGCTGGTGAGCGTCGCGGTCCAAGCCGGCGCGGCCACGACCCCGACGCCACCGACCACCAACGGCGTGCGCGCCCAGCGCGATCTCACCTGGCGCCACATCGACGGCGAGGCGCTCACGCTCGATGCGTTCCTCCCCGCCCGCGTCCTGTCGGGACGGCCCGCGGTGCTCCTGATCCACGGTGGAGGGTGGCGGGCGGGCGACAAGTCCAGTCTCGACCCCGAGGCCGAGCGCCTCGCGGTGCTCGGCTACGACGCCTTCTCGGTCGACTACCGGTTGGCTCCGGCCCATCCGTACCCGGCCGCGGTGGACGACGTCCAAGGCGCGGTGCGGTGGCTTCGAGACCCGGCCCAGGTTCAGCGGTTCGGGCTCGACCCCCAGCGGATCGGCGCCCTCGGCAGCTCGGCCGGGGCACACCTCGCCGGCATGCTCGCGACGCTCGGACGCGGTCCCCTCGACCGGGGGGCGCGGGTCGCCGCCGCGGTGAGCTGGTCGGGGCCGATGGACTTCGTGGACTTCCCGGCCGCCGCGCTCACCGCTCAGCAGCAAGGCGCGGTGAAGAACGCCATCGGTGCCTTCCTCGGCTGCCTGCCGACGGTGTGCACCGCTACCGCGAAGGCGGCATCTCCGATCGCGCAGGTGGACGCCACCGACGCGCCGATGCTGCTGGTGAACTCGGATGCCGAGCTGGTGCCGCTCGACCAAGCGCAGCGCATGGCGGCGGCGTTGCAGACCGCGGGGGTCAAGGAGCAGCTCATCGTCCTCCCCGGGCACCTCCACGCGGCGGCGTACGCGTCGCAGGTCTGGGGGCAGACGGTCACGTTCTTGGGTCAGGAGCTGGGCTCGCCGAAGCCCTGACTGGTGTTGCCGCGGGCTCGGCGACCGGGCCCCGCCGGAGTGGTGCAGTAGCGTTCGAGATTCGTGACGGCCGCCCTACCGCCGCGGTCGACCGCCGCCACCGGGACGGCCGGTGCGACACCCGAACCCGTGGGATCCGACCGTGGGGATCGGCCCGTCGGGTCGATGGTCGCCCTGGTGGTGACGACCGTCACGCTGCTGCTGGTGCTGGTGTCGTCACGGCACTCGGTCTTGAGCGCGTGGACGGTGATCGTCGCGGCGGCGTCAGCGGCGGTGTTCGTGTTCTTGGAGCAGCGGCGACCCCGGGTGGGGATCCGTCCGGTGC
>DAIMHT010000372.1:0-1990 GCA_036723155.1 Actinomycetota bacterium | reverse complement strand
TCTACCTCGCCTCCGACGCGTCCAGCTTCGTGACCGGGAAGGTCATCGAGATCGATGGTGGGATCGAGGCACCGAACCTCGACCTTCGTCTCCCCGATCTCTGAGACAGCCAGTACACTTTGCTCGGCCCGGCATCCATCGAGCGCCCGTAGCTCAGAGGACAGAGCGACGGACTTCTCTAATCCGTTGGTCGGGGGTTCGAATCCTCCCGAGCGCGTCGTCTGCGTCAGTCGGGGCGCAGTCCGTATGACTCGCGATCTCGAAGACCGCGAGTCGTTCGGTGCATCGCCGACTCGCGCCGCAGGTCGCTAGGATCCGGTGCGGCCCTGGAGCTCCACCCGCGCGACCTTCGGTGTTCTGGATCCGTCGGTCGGGTTTGAACCCTCCCGGGCGCGCACCCGGCGGCTGGAGTCGCCGGAGCTCATGGTGGCCGTAGCTCAGTTGGCTAGAGCGCCGGGTTGTGGTCCCGGAGGTCGGGGGTTCGAAACCCCTCGGTCACCCCATGTCCCTGGCCACATACCCGAGGACCAGCTCGATGGCACGCGGGGCATCCGCTTCCACCACGATTCGACACGGTGTCCCGCGTGGATCGTGGGCGACGCGTCCGTCGCGTTCGACGCGCACGGTCAGCGTCTCGATGCGCACGATCGAGGGTTCGACGAGGGCGAGCAGCGCGAGCGGGTCGTGCAGGCACAGTGATCGTTCCTCGGCGGGGACGCCGAACTTGCGTTGCAGCTCGAGGAAGCCCTCCGTCGGTTCGCGGAGGACCGGCGCCGCCGCGACGAGTCGGCCGAGGGTGTCACGGTCAAGACAGGTCGAGACGGTGACGTCGAGGGGCACGACCAGCGGGTCGGCTTGGTCGATCACGGTCGCGGCGGCGGTCGGGTCGCGCCCGAAGTTGTGTTCGGTCGTCATCGTCAGGCCCCAGTGCTGGACCGGTGCGAGCGCGCCACCCATCAGCGTGAGCGGCGGGATGGGACCGCCCCGGAGGAGAACCGCGATGTTGGTGAGCGGCCCGATCGCCAACACCGCGTCGGGGGCCGCAGTTCGGAGCGCGTCGGGGAACCCGGGATCGTCGCCGGCGTAGACCGGGGCGTCGACGAGGGCCCGGGCGAGGTTCACCCGGCGGTCGTGGTCGCCGTCGACGGTGCTCACCCCGACGAGGTCGATCCCGGGGTGGCCCGCCGCGCAGAGCAACGCGATGGCGTCGTCGGGGTCGTCGCCGACGTCGGTGTCGATCCAGAGGCGCGGCACCGTCAGGTTGGACGGTCGAGGACCGCCCGGAGCGCCGCTTCGAGCGTGGGGTGCGCGAAGTCGAAGCCGTCGGCGGTCAGGGCCGCGGGCATCACCCGCTGCCCGCCGAGGAGGAGGGTGTCCACGAGCTCGCGTCCGTACGCGGCGCGGAGGGCCGGCAAGGGGGTGGGCAGCGGCGTCGGCCGGTGGAGCACCCGACCCAGAGTGGCGGTGAACTCGGCGTTCGTCGCGGGGTTCGGCGCCGTGAGGTTCGTGGGGCCGCTCAGCGAGGGCTGGTCGAGCGCTCGGAGGATCGCCGCGACCTCGTCGTCGAGCGAGACCCAGCTGAGGTACTGGCGCCCCGAACCGAGCCGACCGCCGAGACCCAGTCGGAACGGAGGAACGACGCGGGCCAGCATGCCGCCCCCTCGTCCCAGCACGATCCCGGTTCGGATCGTGACCAACCGGATACCGGCGTCGATGACAGGAGTGGCCGCCGCCTCCCATTCCCGACAGACGTGGGCCGGGAAGTCGTCGCCGGGCGGACTCTGCTCGGTGAGAACCTCGTCGCCGCGGTCGCCGTAGTAGCCGGTCGCTGACGACGACACCAGGACCGCAGGCTTGCGATCCAGGCCCGCCAGGGTCGACGCGAGGAACTGCGTCGGCTTCGTGCGGCTCTCGAGGATCAACTGCTTGCGTGCACTGGTCCATCGGCGGTCGCCGATCCCCGCTCCGGCGAGATGCACGACACCGCCGA
>DAIMHT010000371.1:0-1991 GCA_036723155.1 Actinomycetota bacterium | reverse complement strand
AGATGGCAGGACTTCTGGGAGGAGCACCGGACCTTCTGGACCCCGAATCCGAGCGGGCCGCTCACCGAAGGGTTCGAACGGGTCGCCGACCGGCCGAAGCTCTACGTGCTGGACATGTTCCCGTACCCGAGCGGCGCCGGCCTCCACGTCGGGCACCCGCTCGGTTACATCGGCACCGACGTGTACGCCCGGTATCAGCGCATGACGGGCCACAACGTGCTCCACACCATGGGCTACGACGCGTTTGGGCTCCCCGCGGAGCAGTACGCGCTCCAGACCGGCCAGCACCCTCGCGTCACCACCGAGCAGAACATCGCCAACATGCGCCGCCAGCTGCGCGCCCTCGGCCTCGGCTACGACCCGCGTCGCGGGGTGGCCACGACCGATGTTCACTACTACCGCTGGACCCAGTGGATCTTCCTCCGCATCTTCAACGCCTGGTACGACGACGACGCCGACCGGGCCCGCCCGATCGACGAGCTGGTCGCCGAGCTCGACGCCGGCACCCGCCCGCCGGTCAGCGACGCGAACCCCGAGGGTCGCTCCTGGTCTGAGCTCGACGACCGGACCCGTCGCCGGGTGGTGGACTCGTACCGCCTCGCGTACCGCCAGGAGGCCCTGGTCAACTGGTGCCCGGCGCTCGGCACCGTGCTCGCCAACGAGGAGGTGACCGCCGAGGGTCGCAGCGAGCGGGGCAACCACCCGGTGTTCAAGCGGCCGCTCGAGCAGTGGATGCTGCGCATCACCAAGTACGCCGACCGGCTCCTCGCCGACCTGGAGGGGATCGACTGGCCCGAGCCGATCAAGGTGATGCAGCGCAACTGGATCGGGCGCAGCACCGGGGCCTCGATCCGGTTCCCGGTCGAGGCCCACGAGGGTCTTGCGATCGAGGTGTTCACCACCCGTCCCGACACGATCTTCGGAGCGACGTACCTGGTCTTAGCGCCGGAGCATCCGCTCGTCGATCGTCTGGTGCCGACGGACTGGCCCGGCGCGGTCCTGACCGACGAGGCCGCGGCGATCCCGGCGGCGTGGCGCGGGGTGTTCGGCGCCGATGTCACTCCGGCCGAGGCGATCGTCCGGTACCGGGCGTTCGTGGAGCGACGCACCGAGCTCGAACGCCAAGCCGAGGGGCGCGCGAAGACGGGCGTGTTCACCGGCGCGTTCGCCGAGAACCCGGCCACCGGCGGTCTCATACCGGTCTTCGTCGCCGACTACGTCCTGATGGGCTATGGGACCGGGGCGATCATGGCGGTCCCCGGCGAGGACCAGCGCGACTGGGACTTCGCCACCGAGTTCGACCTCCCGATCGTCCGCACGGTGCAGCCCCCGGCCGACTTCGACGGCGACGCGTACACCGGCGACGGCCCCGCGATGAACAGCGAGTTCCTCGACGGGCTCCCGATCGACGCGGCGAAACAGCGCATCATCGAGTGGCTCGAGACCAACGAAGTCGGGACGGGGACCGTCACCTACAAGCTCCGCGACTGGTTGTTCAGCCGTCAGCGTTATTGGGGTGAGCCGTTCCCGATCGTCTACGGCGACGACGGCTTCCCGGTCGCGCTGCCCGACTCGATGCTGCCCGTCGAGCTGCCCGACCTCGAGGAGTTCGAGCCCGTCGTCACCGACGCCGCCGCCGACACGCCTCCGGAGCCGCCGCTCGCCCGCGCCGAGCACTGGGTGGAGGTGACCCTCGACCTCGGCGACGGCCCCCGGAAGTACCGACGGGAGACGAACACGATGCCGCAGTGGGCCGGGTCGTGCTGGTACTACCTGCGCTACCTCGATCCGACGAACGAGAACCGTCTCGTCGACCCCGACGTCGAGCGCTACTGGATGACCGGCGACGGGGGCGGCGGCGTCGACCTGTACGTGGGCGGGGTCGAGCACGCCGTGCTGCACCTGCTGTACGCGCGCTTCTGGCACAAGATCCTCTTCGACCTCGGGTTCGTCTCGACGCTCGAGCCGTTCCATCGGCTCTTCAACCAGGG
>DAIMHT010000370.1:1502-1996 GCA_036723155.1 Actinomycetota bacterium | reverse complement strand
GTGAGGTCACGATCACCGCCGCCGCTCCGGGGGTGGGGTGTCCCGCCACGCCGACGACAGCAACGCCAGCACCGGCGGCTGCCGTCGTCGTGACCCCACGCTTCACCGGCTGACCGAGCCGGGCGGCGGACTAATCGCCAGCCTTGGGATAAGGCACGCCGGCGTGGGTGACCAATACGGCGCGGCGCGGCACCGTGTCTAATCCAGGTCCACAGCGTTCGGCCGTTCTTGAGTGGTGGTAACGGCTCTACGGGAAGCGCACAGCGTTCGGCTCGGTTAGTCCCGAGGACTGGTCGACGCTCTAGCGGTGCCGCTCAGGGGGAGGCTCGTCGGTGGGGGCGGCATCGGTTTCGGCGGCGGTGGGGGCGGCGGAATTGCAGGCGGCGCTGGTGGTGGCGGCGGCTACGGCGGCGGCGGCGGGTCCACCAACTTCGCCGGTGGTGGCGGCGGCTCCTCCTTCGTGATCCCCACCGGGACGATCACCTCTGCCTTCG
>DAIMHT010000370.1:0-1492 GCA_036723155.1 Actinomycetota bacterium | reverse complement strand
CGGTTAGTCCCGAGGACTGGTCGACGCTCTAGCGTGCTGCTCGTGAGGAGGCTCCTAGCGGTCGCCCACTCGGCCGCCCGGGTCACACGGAGTGGCCGGTGAGGTCGATAAGGAGTCGCAGGGGCTGCCTCCGCCGGCTCCTCCTTCGTGATCCCCACCGGGACGATCACCGCTGCCTTCGCGGCGAATCAAAATGGGAACGGGCAGGTGACGATCACCTACGACCCGACGACCGACAGCTGCCCGACACCGCTCGTGGTCGCACCCCGGTTCACCGGCTAGGGCATCGGGCCGCTCCCGCGTCCTGAGCGCCGTTACGAGGCGGCGGCGGGAGCGAGCTTGGACACCAGTTGCGTCGGCACCGGGTCGTAGTGCGAGTGCTGCATCGCGAACTGTCCCCGCCCCCCGGTGAGTGAGCGCAGGTCGATCGCGTAGCGCAGGATCTCCGACGTCGGGACCAACGCCACGATCTCCACTTGCTTGTTCCCGATGCTGCTCGACCCTTGGATGCGGCCCCGCTTCGAGTTCAGGTCGCCCATGATGTCGCCGAGCGAGGATTCGGGTGCGACGACGACGAGCTCGCTGATCGGTTCGAGCAGGATCGGGGTGGCTTTCGCCATCGCTTCCTTGAACCCGATGGAGCCCGCCATCTTGAAGCTCATCTCGGAGGAGTCGACGGAGTGGTACTTGCCGTCGTAACAGGTCACCGCCACGTCGACCACGGGGTAGCCGAACACGCCGCCGGACTGCATCGTCTCGGCGATGCCCTTCTCGACCGCGGGGATGAACTGGCGGGGGATCGCGCCACCGACGACGGCGTCCTTGAACTCGAATCCGCTGCTGCGCTCCCGCGGCTCGACCCGGAGGAACGCCACCCCGAACTGGCCGTGACCGCCGGTCTGCTTCTTGTACCGGCCTTCCGCCTCCGCGGTGTTGGTGATCGTCTCTCGGTACGCGACTTTCACGTCGTCGGTCTCGACCGCGACCCCGAACTTGCGTTGGAGCCGCTCGAGCGCGATTCCGAGATGGGTCTCACCCATCCCCCACAAAAGCGTCTGGTGCGTCTCGGGGTTGCGTTCGATCCGCACCGCCGGGTCCTCGTCTTGGAGGCGGTGCAACGCGTTCGCGAGCTTGTCCTCGTCGCCTTTGGACTTGGCCCGGATCGCGATCGGCAGGACCGGGTGGGGCTGCTCGAGGCGCTCGACGTCGATGGCGGCGCCCCGGGCCCCGAGCACGTCGCCCGTGGTCGTGTCGCTGAGCTTGGCGACCGCGGCGAGGTCGCCGCCGCCGACGGACTTGACCGGCTCCTGCTCCTTGCCGCGCAGCGCGACGAGCTGGTGGAGCCGCTCGTCGGAGAGGGTGCGGTCGTTCACGAGCGTCGCGTCGGCGTCGATGCTGCCCTGGAGCACCTTGAACAGGTTGACGCGTCCGACGTAGGGGTCGACGACGGTCTTGAACACGAACGCGGCCGGGGGTCCGTCGGACACCGCGG
>DAIMHT010000369.1:0-1996 GCA_036723155.1 Actinomycetota bacterium | reverse complement strand
GGGGTGAGCCGTAACGGTCGGAACTTCGCCCGATGTCAGCCGGATCTACCCGCCGGCGAGGACCGCCAAACCCCTTCGGGGTCGGTTCGTCGCACCCGCGGCGGGGCATCAACGGTGCCATGGATCATCGGGCCGGCAACGGCTGTCAGGCCTACTCGCCCGCCCAAACGCGCCCGAACCCGGTTCAGGGAACCGGGTTCGGGTGGCTGCCGGTCGGGGTGGGACGACCGGCGGCGAAGGTGGCCTGGGGTTGGCTACGGGACTCGGCCCTCGCCCTCTTGGCGTGCTCCTCGTTCGAGCATCTCGGCTTCGTGTTCGGCGACGGACTCGTCCGGGGTGTGCTGCTCGGCCAGGCGTTCCTCGTCCTCGGTGGGCACGCGGTCCGCGCCGGCCTTCCGGTCGGCGTCCTCGCGTTCGGCGTCGCGAGTCTCTCGTGAGGGTCGCGTCGGTGTGGCCATGTTCAACTCCCAGTCGCGGTGGGGCTTCGCGGTTGGTATTCCCGGCGCGACGTCGGGTGAAACCAGCTCAGCGAATGGTGAAGAGGTCAGTCAGCCCGGTGATGTCGAAGACCTTGCGGACGGGCTCTTGCAAGCCCTCGAGGACGAGGATGTCGCCGCGATCCTCTTCGCGCAGCCGCTTCAGGGCTCCGACGAGGACGCCGAGTCCCGACGAATCGATGAAGGTGACGTCGCTCAGGTCGAGGACCAGGCTGGCCGGTTCCCGATCGGCGAGCTGGTGCAGCTCGCGGCGAAGCTCGGGTGACGTGGCGACGTCGATCTCGCCGGCGACGGCGAGGATCCAGGTGCCGTCTTCGTCGCCTTCGCGCGCGGCGAACGTCGCTGGGCTGGCAGTCATGGTCTCACCGTCCGGTCCGGTCGTGGTCATGCCCCCTCCAATGCTCTCAGGTCGGTGATCTGGTCGCCGAGCGCCTCGAGGCTGCGGGTGAGGAGCCGGGAGATGTGCATCTGGCTGACGCCCACGCGTTCGGCGATCTCGGCTTGGGTGAGCCCTTCGAAGAATCGAAGGTAGACGATGTGTCGCTCTCGAGCGGGTAGCGAGGCCACCATCTCCCGAACAACCGCCCGGTCCTCGACATGTCCCAGCTCGTCATCGACGGACCCGACCCGGTCGCCGGCGGTCTGCTCGTCGCGGTCGGACGCGGGGATGTCCAACGACCCGATGCGGTACAGGCTGGCGGCCTCCATCCCCTCGAGGACCTGTTCCTCGCTGACGTCGAGGTTGGCGGCGATCTCGCCCGGAGTGGGGGCACGGCCGAGCTGTTGACCGAGCTCGGCTCGGGACCGCTCGATGCGAAGCGAGAGTTCCTGGAGGCGTCGTGGGACCCGGACCGACCAGGTGCGGTCACGGAAGTGGCGTTTCAGCTCACCGACGATCGTGGGGCCCGCGAAGGTCGTGAAGCTCAGGCCTCGCTCGGGTTCGAAGCGCTCAACCGCTTTGAGGAGCCCGACGAGCGCGACTTGGCGCAAGTCGTCGAGCGGCTCCCCCCGGTTGCTGAACCGGCGCGCGAGGTACTCGGCGAAGCCGCGGTGGGTCTCGATGAGCTCGTTGCGGAGACCGCGGGACCGGGTCCGGCGGTACTCGAAGAATCCCTCCATGCCGTGCCGGTCACCACGCGTCGGTGCCGCCTTGTCGATCGTCATGCGGTCACCCTTCGTGCGCCCTGCTTGACGACGACGAACGACAGCTTGTCACCATCGTGCTCGAAGGCGTAGTGGTCGCTGACGGCGTCGACGATGAGCTCAGACACACTGGGGAGCGAGGGTGCCGACTGACCGGAACGCAGGAGACTGGTGCCGCGGACCACGACGCGACCGTCATCGACGACCACGCGGACCAGAAGGCGTTGATCGCTGGCGGCCATGAGCGTGTAGCAGAGCTCGTCCACCGCGATTCGGAGGTCATCGAGCTCGGACACATCCAGCCCGGCGCGACCGCCGGCTTCCGCGGCGACGAGCCGCACGGCCCGGAGATGACA
>DAIMHT010000368.1:0-2014 GCA_036723155.1 Actinomycetota bacterium | reverse complement strand
TCGAGCTGCCCAGCCAGCTCGGCGCGGTGATCAACGCGGTGCTGGCCGTCTCCGCAGGCTTGGCCCGTCACGTGGTGTGTTTCCGGACCGTCTACGAGGGCAGCGCCCAAGGCACCGGGGGGCGCGCCGCGGTCATGCCCGGCGGCGGAGGGCGCGGGGGCGGGTTCCGCGCCTCGGGGTTCATGGAGTGGCTGTTGCCGTTCTCGGCGCCGTCGGCCGCGACGTGGATCGCGATGTACGCGACGCGTCACTTCCACGAGTTCGGCACCACCCGAGACCAGCTGGCCCAGATCGCGCTCAACGCCCGCGCCAACGCGGCCTTGAACCCGAAGGCGATCTACACCGACCCGATGTCGATGGACGACTACTTCGCGGCCCGGATGATCTCGTCACCCTTGTGCCTCTTCGACTGCGACGTCCCCTGCGACGGCGGCACCGCGGTCATCGTGTCCCGGTCCGACACCGCGCCCGACCTGCGCAAGACCCCGGTGCAAGTCGAGGCGGTCGGCACCGCGTTCCACGGTCGTCCCAGCTGGCAGGACTACCACGACCTCACCACGATGGCGTGCCTAGACGCCGGGGCGCAGCTCTGGACCCGGACCGACCTGCGACCCGACGACGTGCAGCTCGCCGAGATGTACGACGGGTTCTCGTTCATCACCATGTGCTGGCTCGAAGCCATGCAGTTCTGCGGCCGAGGCGAATCCGGTCCCTTTGTCGAGGGGGGCGCCAACATCGCCCGCGACGGGCGGCTGCCGCTCAACACCCACGGGGGGCAGCTGTCGTCGGGCCGTCTCCACGGCTTCGGGTTCATCCACGAGGCGTGCGTGCAGCTGTGGGGAGAGGCAGGAAAACGCCAGGTCCCGGGCGAACCCGAGGTCGGCGTGGCCTGCGCCGGTGGGGGCCCGCTCGCGGGCGCGTTGCTCCTCACCCACCGGCGGTAGCGCCGGGGCCGGCTCAGGGGAGGACGATCGACGCCAGCTCCCCCAGCTGATCGACGCTGCCACCCCCGGCGCGTTGCAGGGTGAGGAGCCGCTTATAGAAGAGGTGCGCGTCGTGCTCCCACGTGAAGCCGATCCCGCCGTGCACCTGGATCGTGGCCGCTCCGACCGCGGCGAGCTCGTCGGCGGCGAACGCCAGCGCCATCGTCGCCGCCCGGTGCCGCTCCGCGGGGTCGGCCGCGTCCGCGGCCCAGCAGGCGTAGTAGCCGGCGGCGCGGGCCAGCTCGACGGCCCGCAGCATGTCGGCGCAGAGGTGCTGGACCGCCTGGAACGACCCGATGGGGACACCGAACTGGCGCCGCTCGCGGGCGTAGTCGACCGACAGCTCGAGCGCCCGTTGCGCCGCGCCGACGCCGTCCACCACCGCGGCGATGCCGAGATGGTCGACGGTGGTCGCGACCGCGTCGCTCGCGTCGCCGGTCCCGATCCGCTCCGCGGGTGAGGCGTCGAAGGTGACCGTCGCCTCGGGCCGGGTGCCGTCGACGGTCGGTGTCGAGACGATCGCCGCATCGCCGGCGGCGACGGCGAACACCCCGAGCTCACCGGACGGGGTGGTGGCGGTGACGAGGAGCAGGTCGGCGGCGCCCGCCGCCGCGACATGGGTCTTGGTGCCCGCGACCCGCCAGCCGTCGGTGTCGGTGGCCGCCGTCGTGGGTGCTCGCCACTCGGCCCGGCGGCCCGGCTCGAGGAGCGCGACGGTGGCGATGCGATCACCGTGGGCCACGCCGGGCAGCAACGGGTGCGCGGCCCAGCCGTCGAGGGCGCTGACGAGCGTCACGGCGCCCACCGCGGTGGCTGCGAAGGGGCCCGGATGCACCGCGCGTCCCAGCTCCTCGAGCACCACGGCCATGTCGACCATGCCCATCCCGGACCCGCCGTCGCGCTCGGGCACGAGGAGGCCCACCACCCCGAGGTCAACGAGGCCGCGCCACACCTCGTCGGTGTATCCGCGGTCGTTGCCGTAGACGGCGCGCACGTACTCGACCGGGGCCTGGTCGACGAGGAACCGGCGC
>DAIMHT010000367.1:0-2020 GCA_036723155.1 Actinomycetota bacterium | reverse complement strand
CGACGTGGGCGTAGAGCTCCTCGTCGACGCCCTGCTCGGCGAGCTCGGGGATGCGCCAGCCGCGACAGACCGCGCAGTCGTTGACGTGCGCGATCCGCATGCGCGCCGCCTCGCGGACCCGGGCGGGGAGGGCGCTCTGGGAGTACACCGCGTAGGAGAGGCGTTGCACGGCCTCGCCCATCTCGGGACGCAACCCCCAGACGCGGACGATCTCCGGCTGGTCGCCGTCGGGCATCTCGAGTCGGGCCATCATGCGACCTCCTGGTCAGTCCGCGCAGCGTACCGCCCCGCGGTGAGGGCGCCGGCGACGACGTCACGCAAGGAGACATCGATCACGGCACCACGCCGCGTGTCGAGCGCGTCGACAGTCGCGGCCGCGGCCCACAACCCGCTCAGCGGGTCGGCGACCGCGTCGAGCACGAACACCGGCTGGTCCGCTCCGCCCGCGGCGACGGCGGCACCACCGGCGACCGCGGCGTCGTCGCCGAACGCGACCCGGTCCCGCCACGGACCGGTCATTCCGTACCCGGTGATCGCCACCCACACCGCGCCGCGTCCGGCGTGCTCGGCCGGGTGCAGGCCGAGCGCGTCGAGGGCGCGCGGCCGGGCGGAGGTGATGACGACATCGGCGTCGCCGAGCAGCACCTCGAGGTCGCGGCGGCCAGCGGCGGCCGTGAACTCGACGGACCGGTGCTCCTTCGCCCCGTTGAGCCGCTGCCAGAACGGCGGCGGCCCGGCTCGGGCGCCGTCGGGGCGACCGGGGTCCTCGACCTTGACGACCGGACGCCCGGTGACGGCGCCCACCAGTCGGGCGCAGAGCGGTCCCGCCCACAGGGTCGACAGGTCGACGACGAGCCCGGGGGTCGGTCGGGCCGGTCCCGAGAGCTGCGTCACACCTCGGGACGGGGCTTGCGGTGGCACGGCCACGGCCGCGGGGATGCCGAGCAGCTGGGCCCGCTCGACGGCCGCCTCCGCGGGCTGGTCGCGCAGGGCGTCCGCGACCGCGTCCCAGACCGGGCCGTCCCAGGTTCGTTGCATCCAGGCCGCGAGGAGCTCGAGGTCGGCGCGACGGGCGAGGTTCATCGCGACCCAACGGTGATCGGCGGCCGGAAGGAGGCGACAGGACCCACCGGCAGAGACGGTCGCGGCGGGTTCGATCGCCATGATCTGCATCCGCTCGCGGAGCAGGGCGGGCCCGTCGACACCGAGCCGGGCTCCGGCTCGGGTCGCCGCGGCATCGAGCGCCGCTTCGGTGTCGAGCAGGGTCAGTGGAAGACCTCACCGCCGTTGACGTCGAGCGCCTGGCCGGTAATGACCGACGAGAGATCGGACGCGAAGAACACCGCCGCGTTGGCACAGTCGTCATCAGTCGGGATGAGCCCCAGCGCGATCTGGGAGGCGATCTCGTCGTACTGCTCCTGGACCGCCTTGCCGGTGTGCTTCTCCGTCATCGCGAAGTACCCCTGCACCGATGGGCCCCACATCCAACCGGGCACGATGGAGTTGACCCGGATCTTGTGCGGACCGAGCTCCTTGGCGAGGACCTGCGCCGCGGTCATGAGCGCCCCTTTGGAGGTCGCGTAGCCGCCCTGCAGCGGGAGGATCTTGCGGATGATCATCGAGTTGACGAAGACGATCGAGCCTCCGCCCTGGTCTTTCATCACCGGGATCACCGCCTTCGTGAGCTGGAGGCTCCCGAACAGGTTGACGTCCACGATTCGCCGCCAGGCGTCGAGATCGACGTCTTCGAACAGCTGGAAGACGTCAGGCGCGAACGCGTTGTTGACGAGCACGTCGACCCGGCCGAACTCGTCGGTCGCGGTCCGGACGAGGCGGTCGCATTGCGTCTGGTCCGTGATGTCGGTGGGTGCGTACCGGGCCCGCCGGCCCAGACCTTCGATCTCGGCCTGCACCTCGGCGAGGTACGGCTCGGTCCGGGCACCGAGGACCAGGTCCGCGCCCTCACGCGCGAACGCGAGCGCGATCTCCTTGCCGAGCCCGGGACCGACGCCCGAGACGA
>DAIMHT010000366.1:0-2022 GCA_036723155.1 Actinomycetota bacterium | reverse complement strand
ACCCCACTCGACGGGCTGGATCTCGTTGTTGACCGAGCAGTGAGCGCAGTAGACCCAGAGCTCGTCGCGCATGAACGTGCGGGGGCTCCGCTCCCGGAGCCGCAGGTAGGCGTCGTCACCGTCGTAGCGGCCGTCGTCGATGAGCTTGCCGCCGCTGCCGCACCGGAACGAGAGGACGATCTTCTCGTCGTCTTCTTCGACGTCGACCGAGCCCATGTTGGCGAGCATCGCCCGGGCGATGATCTTCGCCCGCGCCGCCGCGGGGAGGGTCCCCCAGTCGGTTCCGCTGTCTCGGCGGGGCCGGACGAACTCCTCCCCGGTCTTGCGCAGGGCGCGCTCCACCGCCTCCTCGCCCAGCTCCTCGCCGATGAAGGTCAGGAGGGACGTGATCCAGTTGATCGAGTAGTCCTTGAGCCCGCTCCACTGCTCGACGGCGCGGTCGATCAACGCCATCGCGTCACCGGGGCGGCCTTGCGCGACGGCGGTCTTGGCTTGCTCCCAGAGCGGGGTTCGCATCCGGGCTACGTCCCCGGCGGTGAGCTCAGGTTCGGGCATGCCACTCCTCTCAGGCGCGCGGGAGGCCGAGCACCCGCTCCGCGATGATGTTGCGCTGGATTTCGCTGGTCCCGCCGGGGATGGTGCCGGAGAACGACCGGAGGTACTGCACGATCCAGGAGCCGTGACGCCACATCGAGGGACCGAGGATGTCGGTGTCGATCCCGACCGGTCCGAGGTGCTCGCTGGCGCTGAGCAGCAGCTGCTGGAGGGTCTCGCTCCCGTAGAGCTTGAGCAGCGAGTGCTCCGGGGCCGCCTTGCCCCGCATGAACTTCGAGAAGCCGCGGTAGCCCATGAGGGTGAGCGCCTGCGCGTCGACGTAGAACCCGGCGACCTCGTCGCGGAAGTGCTCGTCGTCGCGCAACGGTCGCCCGTCGGGCCCGGGCTGATCTCCGAGCTTGATCATCGCGTCCAGGGCCCGTTGCACGTCGTAGGCGTAGTCGATCCACAACATGGCCCGCTCGTGGGCCAACGACCCCTGGGTGAGCGCCCACCCGTGGTCGAGCTCGCCGAGCAGGTGCGCGCGGGGCACTTCGACGTCGGTGAAGAACACCTCGTTGAAGTCCAGGTAGTCGGGCTCGGTGAGCTCCGCGAACGGTCGGGCCTCGACGCCGGGGGACGCCATGTCGATGATGAGGACGCTGATCCCCTTGTGCTTGGGGACGTCGGTGTTGGTCCGCACGAAGCACAAGCACCAGTCGGCGTGGTGCGCACCCGAGGTCCACACCTTCTGGCCGTTGACGACGAAGTGGTCCCCGTCGAGCACGGCGCGGGTCTGGAGGCTGGCCAGGTCGCTGCCGGCGCCGGGTTCGCTCATCCCGAGGCACCACGCGATCTCGGCCCGAAGGGTCGGGAGCAGCCACCGTTCCTGCTGCTCCGGCGTCCCGTAGTCGCGCAGCGACGGGGCGATGATCCCGAGCGCCTGGGGGTTGAGGGTGCGGGGGATCTCCCGCCGCTTCATCTCCTCGAAGTAGATCATCTGCTCCGCCGGGGAGGCGTTGCGACCCCCGAGCTCGGGCGGCCACCCGGGCACGAGCCAGCCGGCGTCGAACAGGGTCCGCTGCCAGTCCCGGGCCCAGGGGGGGAGGTCGGCGCTCGAGAACTTCGGCGCCGCGAGCACCGACCGGGGTGGGGCGTGCTCGTCCAGCCAGGCGTCGAGCTCGGCTCGGAACGCTTCCTCCGCGTCCTCGTAGCGCAGTCGCACGACCGGAAGTTACCCGCTACCTGTCGACGATCCGGCCCGGCGGGCACCGTCGCCGCGGGACGCGTCGCGACCGGGTTTTCGTGTCCAACCGCGGATCGCTTACGGTCACGGCCCGCCTCGACGATGGGCCGCCCGGGTCCGAACTGGATGAGAGCCGCGACGTGGACTTCGAGTTCTCAGCCGAGCAGGAGCAGCTCCGTGACTCGCTGCGCCGGTTCCTCGTCGACCAGGCCCCGGTCGAGTACGTGCGCGCCGTCTACGGC
>DAIMHT010000365.1:0-2025 GCA_036723155.1 Actinomycetota bacterium | reverse complement strand
GTCGCGAACGGGACCCCCGACCCGAGGCGAGCCCGAACCGAGGAAGGCTTGGTGTTCCTCAACGAGGCCCTGCCGTACTTCAAGCGCATGCACGAGATGACAGTCGACCATGTGCACGAGGAGATCCAGCTCCTCGCCATCGACTTCTCGACCATGCTCTTCGAGACGATGGCGGTCATGCCAACGTGGCGCGACTACTACCTCGCCCACGACCAGACCCCGACCTACCGGTACCTGAAGCGCGTCCTGCAGGTGCTGCAATGGGAGCGGGGCGGAACCCGGTGGGTGTTGAAGTCGCCTCAGCATCTCGAGCAGTTCGCGGCGCTGGTCGACGTCTTTCCCGACGCCACGTTCGTGGTCACCCACCGCGATCCGGTGTCGGTGATCGCGTCGAACGCCACGATGCTCGCCTACACCGCCCGGCTCAGCGCTGCGAACCCCGACCCCACGGTCATCGGTCGGTACTGGTCGGAGCGCATCCAGCAGATGCTCGAGGCGGGAATGCGCGACCGCGCCGTGCTCCCGTCGGAGCGGTCACTCGACGTCCGCTTCCACGAGTTCATGGCCGACGACATCGCGACCGTCCGGCGCATCTACGACGTCGCCGACCAGCCGTTCGGCACGGACGTCGAAGCCGCGATGACCCAGTTCATCGCCGAGCACCCACGCGGCCGCAACGGTGGCGTCCGATACGACCTGGAGGGAGACTTCGGGATCGACCCGGTCGAGCGTCGCGCCGCGATGCGCGAGTACGTCGCCCGGTTCGGTGTCGAGGAGGAGCGCTAGGGGCCGTCGGGGACGTCCCCGATCGCGACGACCTCGGTCGTCGGCGCATCGGGTGTGTCCGCCGGATAGAACCAACGGAACCAGAGCCGCGCCCGCGGGTGCCCGCAGGTCGAGATCCAGTTCGGGTGGCTCGGATCCTCGTGCGCGACGACGATGGTCCACGAACCGTCGGCCTCATAGGCGATTTGGGAGCCGTTGATCGTGCAGCGCTCGTAGTCGTAGTTGAAGGTGTGCATGAACTGGTTCCAGAGGCACAGGTTCCAGAACGCGCATTCCGGTGACCGGCCCCGGATGACGAGCGCGGTTCCCGGCTCGAGGTCGTAGCTGCCCATCGCGTACGCCGCGTCGCCGGCGGCCCAGCCGAAGGTGACC
Source organism: Actinomycetota bacterium (assembly GCA_036723155.1). GTDB lineage: Bacteria > Actinomycetota > Acidimicrobiia > IMCC26256 > PALSA-555 > PALSA-555. The sequence continues at coordinate 867 of DAIMHT010000365.1, read as the reverse complement.
TTCTGCACCGGGTACGGCTCGTCGACCTGGTTGGGCTCCCCGAGCCCGAGGGGCACCATGTTCGCCTGGTCCCGGACCCAGGTGGTGGCCGCCCGGAACCGGGTGGCCAGGTCGGCGTCGTCTTCGCGCCACTGCGCCGGCCGGTCGAGTGCCTCGATGTGCCACGAGCACCGGGTGCCGTGCACCGGGTCCTCCAGGTAGTCGCGGGTGATCGCGACCACCGCGTCGGACTCGAGCTCCAAGAAGGCGCCGTCCCAACCCGGCGGACGGTCCGGTCCCAAGATCACCTCGAAGGCCCCGTCGGCTGCGATGGCCAGGTCATCGCGGTCGTTGACGGTGCCGACGATCCGTTCCGAGTACCGGCCGTCTCGGGGACCGCCGTAGACCGTCAGCGACAGGTACGCCGCGTCGCCCTTCTTGCCCCGCACTCGATACGTGCGCTTCGGGTCGATGGGCGCGTGCTGGTAGTACGCGTCGGCGTTGTCGCCTCCCCACTTCTTGTAGGGGCCGACGATCTCGACGAACCGCGGATTGTCGGCGTCGCCCCACACGTAGCAGTCCAGGGCCACCTGCAGGATCGAGAACATCCACTTGTAGCCCTCGAGGACCTGCTGGTCGTCAGCGACGGCCCGGTCCCCGCTCAAGAACCTGGTGTCCAGGGCACCGACCGTCTCGAGCAGCTCGTGGACGGCTTCGGAGGTCTCAAAACTCCGCTCAGGCATACGGGCACGCTACGCGACCCTGCCGCGACGCCCACAGCCGAGGCACCCGGCCGCGGGCGGGCCCTTTAGGGACCAAGGCGGACGACGTCACCGAGACGGACCGGTCCACCGTCGAGCACCTCGGCCCGGAGACCACCGCGATGGA
>DAIMHT010000364.1:0-2027 GCA_036723155.1 Actinomycetota bacterium | reverse complement strand
TTCTTCTTTTCCGGCGGGTCCGACGGCTCGGGCCTACAGAACGCCCGAATTGGGCGGATCTCCATGGGGTTGAGCGGCTTCAGCCACGGGTACTCTGGATAGTCAATCGACCACTCTAAGTCACCGAGGCGGGCTGGGGTGGGAGGGCAATGCCCGACATGGGCGCAGACCGGTGGGCCCAAAGGCCCGTCGCGACGTGGTGTGTGCGGACCGTCGCCGTGGTGACGCCGATCGCGGCGTCGATCGCGGCCGGCGTCGGGGTCAGTCGCGCCCTGCCCACGTCGGGGAGCGTCGGAAGCCAGGTCGTCCGGGTGGCGCTCGTGCTCGCCTCCTCGCTCGCGGTGTTCTACCTCGTCGGCCGCGGCGCGCGGCGCCTGTTGCCGCTCGCCATGCTGCTGCGGCTGTCGCTGGTCTTCCCCGACCAAGCGCCGTCACGGTTCGGGATTGCGTTGCGGGCCAGCAACCCGCGGCGGCTCCAGGAGTGGGCCCGCGTCCAGACCACGGCCGGGGGGGCCCACGGCGCGGCCGAACAGGCCGAGACCGTCCTCACCCTCATCGTCGCCCTGGGCGCCCATGACCGCCGGACCCGGGGCCACTCGGAGCGGGTGCAGGCTCTGACCGACCTCATGGCCGAGAGCCTCGGGTTGTCGAGCCACGCCACCGACCGGCTGCGCTGGGCCGCGCTGCTCCACGACATCGGCAAGCTCAGCGTCCCCTCCCGGATCCTGAACCTTCCGGGCCGCCCGAACACGGCCGAGCTGCGCACGATCAGGGGTCACCCCGCCGAGGGCGCGCGCCTCGCGGAGCCGCTGGCGTCCTGGTTGGGCGAGTGGCGCCACGCCATCGATCAGCACCATGAGCGATACGACGGGAACGGCTACCCCGCGGCGCTCTCGGGAACCGAGATCTCGCTCGCCGGACGCATCGTGGCCGTGACGGACGCGTTCGAGACCATGACTGCAGTCCGCTCCTACAAGCGGGCGATGAGCGTGCGCGTCGCCCGCACCGAGCTCGTCGACTGCGCCGGCAGCCACTTCGACCCGACGATCGTCCGATCCTTCCTCGACATCTCGCTCGGGAAGCTGCGCTGGTGGCTCGGTGCCGCGGCCGCGTTCGCCGAGCTCCCACTGGTCGGCTTCCTCCCGCGGGCCGCGACCGTCGCCAACGCGGGCTTGACCGCCGCGGGCCCCGCGTTGGGGCTCGGTGGCGCCGCCCTCTTCGGGCTCGGTGTCCTCACGCTCCCCGGCGCGTCAGTCGTGGCGCACCCGACAGCACCGAACCGGGTGCCGTCCGTCGCGAGCACCGCCGCGGGCCCGGCGGTCTCACCGCCCAGCGGGGCGCCGAGCCCGGGCGCAACATCGCCCGGTGGAACCATCGCGACGATCACCGGGACAGCCGGAGGCGCCGCGCAGGGACTGGTGCAGTCGGTACGCGGCGCGGTCGGGTCCCCGCTGATGGGCGTCCAGATCCCGCTGACCCTGCCCGGCGCCCCGGTCCGCACGCCGCTGCCACTCCCGTAGGTCGGTTCGCACCGGGCCCCCGAGGCGATCCCGTCACCCGGGGTCGCCGAGGCCCCAGCTCACGATCTTCTCCGGCGTGATCCGGATGATGGCGTCACCGGTCGGGTCGCGGTCGGCCGGGATCGCCACCGCCGTCCCTCGGACCATGACGCACCGTGGCTTCCAGGGCGGGAGGACGTCGTCCACGATGAACGCGACCTTGGGCTCTCGCTGCACGTTGTGAAACTTCTGGGTCGCTTCGGGGTTGCGGCCGCCGATGTCGATCGTGTCGAGCTCCGGGTTGTGCCGCCACCCGATCGGCACCACGTGGGGAAACCCTGCCGGGTCGATCGTGGCGAGCCGACCGAGCTTGCCTTCCGCCAGGTAGGCGAGCTCCTCCTCGGAGAAGACGCTCATCCGCTCGACCTCCAGTTCGTCAGCGGCCGGCTGGGGCCCAGGGTTGGAGCCACGGCGTCGCGGGCCAGCCTTCCGCCGCGGCCATGAGCGGGAACGCGGTCGCGCCGTCGA
>DAIMHT010000363.1:0-2029 GCA_036723155.1 Actinomycetota bacterium | reverse complement strand
ATCAGCAACGTCGTCGACGTCACCAACTACGTCCTCCTCGAACGCAACCAGCCGCTCCACGCCTTCGACCTCGACCGGCTCGCCGGCCCCGGCATCGTCGTCCGCCTCGCCGAACCGGGGGAGCACCTCACCACCCTCGACGGCGTCGACCGGACCCTCGACCCCGAAGACCTCCTCATCTGCGACGCCGACCGCGTCCCCCAAGCCATCGCCGGGATCATGGGCGGCGGCAGCTCCGAAGTGTCCACCGACACGACCGCCATCCTGTTGGAGTCGGCCTACTTCGAGCGCATGGGCATCGCCCGCACCTCGAAACGACTCAAGCTCCGCTCCGAATCGAGCGCCCGCTTCGAGCGCGGCACCGACCCCGACGGCGTCGCCAGCGCCGCCGAGCGGGCCATGGAGCTCTTCACGCACGTCGCCACGGCCCGGGTCGCACCCGACGCCGTCGACGAGTACCCCCACCCGGTCGTGCGGCCCCGCATCACCCTGCGCACCAGCCGGGTCAACGCCATCCTCGGCACCGAGCTGCGCGACACCGACGTCCTCGACGCGCTCCGCCCCCTCGAGATCGACGTCACCGGCGGCGACGACGACATCGTCGCCATCCCCCCGACGTTCCGCCCCGACCTCGAACGCGAGATCGACCTCATCGAAGAGGTGGCCCGACGCGTCGGGTTCGACCGCATCGGCCGCACCGTCGCGCGGCCCCGCGACCAGGTCGGGGGCCTCACCCCCGCCCAGGCCGAACGACGCCAGGTCGCCGACGCGCTCGTCGGCGTCGGCGCGGCCGAGGTCACGACCATCCCCCTCGTCGCTCCCGACCTCCTCGCCCGGTTCGGTATCGCGGACGCCGTCGCGCTCGCCAACCCGCTCCGCGCCGACGAGTCGGTGCTGCGAGCCTCGCTGCTCCCCGGCCTGTTGACCACCGCGGCCGCGAACAGCGCGCGGGGCCGCCCGGACCTGGCCCTGTTCGAGGTCGGCACGGTCTTCTTCCCGCCGCCCCCCAAGCAGCTCCTCCCGGTCGAGCGGATCGACGTGGGCGCGCTCCTGACCGGCAGCCTGTGGCGACGCCCCCTCGAACCCGACCGGCCCGTCGACGCCTACGACGCCGTCGACCTGGTCCGCGTCGTCGCGGACGCGCTCGAGCTCGACGGCTGGGACCTCGAAGCAGCCACCATCCCGGGCTACCACCCCGGCCGCGCCGCCCGGATCCGGGCCGGCGGCTCGGTGGTCGGCGCGGTGGGGGAGCTGCACCGCGACCTGCTCGCCGCGGTCGGCATCTCGACGCCGGTCGTCGGGTTCGAAGCCGACCTCGACGCCCTCCGCGCCGCACCCCGACGCGACCGCACCTTCTGGCCCCTGTCGCCCTACCCGCCGTCAACCATCGACCTCGCCTTCGTCGTCGACGACACGGTGCCCGCCGCCGCGATCGCCGCAACCCTCCGTGACGTCGCCGCCGACCTCACCGAGAACGTGCGCGTCTTCGACGAGTTCCACTCGCCGGCGCTCGGGGCCGGCAAGCGAAGCCTCGCCTTCGCGCTGCAGTTCCGGGCGCCCGACCGCACGCTCACCGACGCCGAGGTCGCGGCCCTCCGCCAGCGCTGCGTCGACGCGGTCGCCGCTACCTACGGCGCCACGTTGCGTTAGTAGCGATCCGGGTCGACGCGACGCGCCGCGTGACCGACCACTCGCACCCGGCCGTCGGCGAGCCCGGTGACGGTCAACGTGGCGTCGTCCCCGTCGATGTCGACGTGGGCTTCGACGGTCTCGTCGGCGGTGACCATGCCGACGAATTTCAGCTCGATCGTGCCGCTGGTGAGCCAGGCTTCGCCCCACTCGTCGAGTAGCAGCCCGTACGCGGGACCGGCGACCTGCATGCCTTGCGCGACGAGGTCGGGGAGCCCGAGGTCGCGCGCCGCGTCAGGATCGGCGTGGTAGTTGCCGCGCCGCGAGTACCAGCGCAACCGCTCCGCGGTCAGGGTGAGCGTGCGAGTCCGCTCGGTCATCGCGTCACCGGGGTGAACGT
>DAIMHT010000362.1:0-2035 GCA_036723155.1 Actinomycetota bacterium | reverse complement strand
GGGCGTTCACAGACCGTCCGGTGCGTCGACGAGGTCCGGGAGTTGGCACAGGCTAGGACCTCCGGGGAGGGCGGTCCAGCCGTCCTCCACAGCCTCGGGTGCACCACCGGACGGCAGCGCTACGACGATTCAACCAGCCGGACCGGCCGAACGTCGGAATTTCAGGCCAGGTGAGGGAAGAACAGGCCGATCTCGCGAGCCGCGGCGTCGGGCCCGTCGGATCCGTGGACGAGGTTCTCGCCCGTCTCGAGCGCGAGGTCGCCGCGGATGGTCCCGGGGTCGGCCTCGCGGGGGTTCGTCGCGCCCATGAGGCGACGGAGGACGGCCCAGGTGTCCGGTCCCCCCTCGAGGACCATCGCCACCAGCGGACCGCGGGTGATGAAGGCGACCACATCGGCGAAGAACGGCTTGTCGCGGTGCTCCTCGTAGTGGCGTCCGGCGAGGTCGGCGTCGATGCGGCGCAGATCCATGGCCACGATCCGGATCCCCTTGCGTTCGACGCGCTGCACGATCTCCCCGACGAGGCCGCGCTCGACGGCATCGGGCTTGCAGAGGAACAGGGTTCGGGACGACACCGCCCGGACCCTATCCGGGCGCCGACCCGGGGCCCCCAGACCCCGGGTGGCCGCGGGCGGCCCGGGCCGCTCCGACGGTGTAGAGCGAGCCGGTCACGACGACCTGCCCGTCGCGGGGGGTGACGGCCAACGCCCGGTCGACCGCGGCCGCGACGTCGGGGACGACCTCGACCCGGTCGGTGGGGGGACCGAGGCGCCCGGCCGCGGCCGCGACCACCTCCGGGTCGTGGGCCCGGGGGCTGGGCGCGGCGCAGACGATGACGTGGTCCGCGTCGGCGACGCCGAGGGCCTCGAGCATCTCGGGGGGGTCCTTCTCGCGCAGGAGGCCGACGACCAGCGTCCGGGCCGACGCCGGAAAGGCCTCCGCGAGCGCGTCTCGCAGCGCGTGGGCGCCGGCGACATTGTGGGCGCCGTCGAGGAGGAGCAGCGGGGCGCGTCCGACCACTTCGAGCCGGCCGGGTGAGCGGATCTGTCCGAGCACGGAGGTGAGAAGGTCGGCGTCGAGGGGCCGGTCGAGGAGCGCCTCGACCATCGCGACCGCGAGGACGGCGTTGTCGGCCTGGTGCGCGCCGTGCAAAGAGAGGAACACGTCGTCGTACCGGCCTTCGGGGGTGAAGAGGCTGATGAGCCGGCCGCCGTGCGCGACCTGGTTGGCGGTGAGCCCGAAGTCGCGTCCCCGCTCCATCACCCGGGACGCGCCCCGCTCGAGGAACGGGGCTTGGAGGGCGGGGTCGGTCTCGCCGAGGACCAGGGTGCCGCCGGGCTTGACGATCCCGGCCTTGTCGCGGGCGATCTCGAGCGGCGTCCGTCCGAGGTACTCGACGTGGTCGACGCTCACGTTCGTGACCGCGGCCACGCGCCCCGCGGCGACGTTGGTCGCGTCCCACCGGCCGCCGACACCGACCTCGATGACGGCGGCGTCGACCGCGACATCCGCGAACCACCGGAACGCGACACCGGTGAGGATCTCGAAGTAGCTCGGCGGCTCGGGGAGGTACGGCTCGATCGTCGCGACGAGGGTCAGCAGCTCGTCGAGGGTCTCGTCGTCGATGACGTGGTCGTTCCACGCGATCCGCTCGTTGACTCGCTCCAGGTGGGGGCTCGTGTAGGCACCGACGGACAGTCCGCTCTCCACGAGGAGCGCGGTGGCGAGCCGGGTGGTGGACGTCTTGCCGTTGGTGCCGGTGAGATGCACGACGGGATACTCGAGTTGCGGTGATCCGAGGAGCGCGGCGAGGGCTTCCATGCGACCGAGGGTCGGATGGTCGATTCGTCGGCTGGTCCCCGCCGGGACGCCGAGCGACTCCAGGTTCACGTGGTCCTCGAGCCACCCCCGAGCTTGGTCGGGTCGCACCGGCCGGTCAGGCGTCGTCGGGCGCGGCGAGCTCGACGTCGACGCGGGCCGGGGTCCCGACCACGAGGTCGAGGACGTCGGCGCGCGCCGCCTCGCGGAGGTCGTC
>DAIMHT010000361.1:0-2037 GCA_036723155.1 Actinomycetota bacterium | reverse complement strand
TCCGCCACCGACAGGTACGCGTCGGGCAGGTTCACGTACTTCCCGACGATGCCGATCCGCACCGTCTGCTCCGCGCTCTGGATGCGGCTCACCAGGGCCCGCCACGACGCCAGGTCAGGCTCGTGATGGTCGAGGTGCAGCACCCGGCACACGTAGTCGTCGAGCCCCTCGTCGTGGAGGACGAGCGGGATCTCGTAGAGGTTCGAGGCGTCGATCGCCGAGACGATCCCCTCCTCGGGCACGTCACAGAGCTGGGAGATCTTCTCCTTGAGCCGGATCGGGATCGGCCGGTCGGAGCGGCAGACGATGGCGTCGGGCTGGATGCCCCGGCTGCGCAGCTCGGTCACGGAGTGCTGGGTCGGCTTGGTCTTCTGCTCCCCCGACGGGCCGATGAACGGCACCAGCGTCACGTGCACGTAGAAGACGTTGTCGCGCCCGACGTCCTTGCGGAACTGCCGGATCGCCTCGAGGAACGGCAGGATCTCGATGTCGCCGACGGTGCCCCCGACCTCGGTGATGACGACGTCGACGTCCTCGTCGGCGAGGCGCAGGATCCGGTCCTTGATCTCGTTGGTGATGTGCGGGATCACCTGCACCGTCTGCCCGAGGTAGGCGCCGCGCCGCTCCTTGGCCAGCACCTCCTGGTAGATGGAACCGGTCGTGGCGTTCGACTTCTTCGTCAACGGGACGTCGATGAACCGCTCGTAGTGACCGAGGTCGAGGTCGGTCTCGCCGCCGTCCTCGGTGACGAACACCTCGCCGTGCTGGAACGGGTTCATCGTCCCCGGGTCGACGTTGATGTACGGGTCGAGCTTCTGGAGCGTGACGCGCAACCCGCGGCTCTTGAGCAGTCGACCCAGCGAAGCAGCGGTGAGTCCCTTCCCGAGACTGGAAGCGACCCCACCGGTCACGAAGATGTGCTTCGCCACGGGCCCAAAACCTACCACGGGATCGCGACCATCCCGGTGACCGGCGCGAACAAACGCGCGAAAAGAGCGACCGGCCGGGTCAGTGAGTCAGGTGGCGCGCCCCCGCGGCCCGTTCGATCAGCTCCGCCGCGTGTCGTTGCGCGTGGGCGGAGTCGACGAGCCCCGCCAGCATCCGCGACAGCTCCGACACCCGGGCGTCACCCTCCACCACCCGCGCCGCGGTGACGGTCCGACCCTCGATCTCCCGCTTGTCGACGACCACCTGGGTCTGGGCGTGGGCCGCGACCTGGGCCAGGTGCGTCACACACAGCACCTGATGCCGTGACGACAGGTCGGCGAGGAGCCGACCGACAGCGGTGCCCGCCTCCCCGCCGATCCCCGCGTCGACCTCGTCGAACACCAGGGTCGGGGGCCCCTCGGTCAGCACGAGCCGCAACGCCAACATGGCCCGCGACAGCTCGCCACCCGACGCGGCCCGCGCCACCGGCTTCGGCGGCTCCCCCGGGTTCGGGGCCAGGAGGAAGGTGACCGCGTCGGCCCCGTCCTCGGTGAGCCCCGCCGGGGCGAGGTCCACCGTGAGCACCGCGTGGGGCATGGCCAGCTCCCGCAGATGCCCGGTCACGGCCTCCCCCAACGGGCCCGTCGCGGCCCGCCGAGCCTTGGACAACGCCGCCGCCGCGGCCTGCGCCGCGCTGTCGGCGGCCCGCCGCTCGGCTTCGAGCTCCCCCGCCCGCTCCTCGTACCCCTCGAGCTCCGCCACCCGCCGCCGCGTCGCCTCCCCGAACGCCACCACATCCCCGAGGGTGTCGCCGTACTTGCGCTGCAGCTCCCGCAACGCCCGCCGGCGGCCCCGGACCTCGTCGAGGCGACCCGGGTCGTCGGGGATCGCCTCCGACGCCAGTCGCAGCTCCCGTTCCACTTCCCCCACCTCGGCCTGAGCCGCACCGAGCCGGTCCACCAGCTCCCGGAACGGACCCCGGTCCTCGAGCGCCCCGATGGCCTCCCCGAGCGCCTCCAATGCCGGGCCCTCCAGCGCCCGGTACGCGACACCGAGCGCGTCCCGGTGCGCCGCGGCGTCGGCGAGCAACGCCTCCTCGGCCTCCAAGGT
>DAIMHT010000360.1:0-2044 GCA_036723155.1 Actinomycetota bacterium | reverse complement strand
CCCCCGAGACGCTGACGGCAACGGTCGAGAACCCGAGCCGCCGAAGCGTTGCCCGTACCCGCGCCATCGCCAGCTGCTGGGCAACAACCGGGATCCCCTGGGCCTGCGCGACGTCCGACAGTTGCTGCTCCGCCTGGGGCTGCACGTCGGCGGACGTGATGTCGCTGCCGTCGAGCGCGCCGAGGATCGACCGGTTGCGGTTGTTGACGAAGCTGCTGCTGCTGTCGTCGATCACGGGCGGGTTGAGCTGTGCCGCCGGGATCCGGACTGTGGCGCGAGTACCCCGGATTTGGACGTCCGACGCTCGCACTGCGCCGAGGTCGACCGTGGCCTGTGCTTGGCCGACGGCGTGGTACCGGACGCGGCCGCCCAGGTTGAGGAACGTGCTCTGATCGACCGTGAACGTCTGCTGGACGGTTTGGGGCGCGCTTTGCTGAGGTCCGAGGCGTTGCACCGCGCCGAGGGCCTGCGTCGCGGTCGGTCCGCTCCTCGAGACCGGGAGAACGCCGACGCCGCTCACGGCCAGCGCTCCGCCGGTCGCCAGACCGGCGGCCAGGGCGCCGACCAAAACCCCGATCCACCGGCGCGAACGCCGCGGCTCGAGCTCTTGGTCATCCGACGGTCGAAGGAGCGTGGAGGTTGGCCCGACCGGCGCCGAGACCAGGGCGGTCCGGGGCAGCTGGACCCCGATCGTGGCCGCGGATCGCGTGGGGGCACGACGAGGTGGAGGTGCCGGGCAACTCCGCTGCCGGGATCGGGCGATCCGCGGCTGGGTGGGAGCGTCAAGCGCCGCCATCTGGGTCCTCCCCGAGGTTCCGCCCGCATTCTTGTCGCTCGACGCCCTCCAGGTGGCCTCGCGGCGACCCGACCCCGACACCCACCGCTCGGGAACGGGTGTCCGTGGTCCCGTCGTCGACCTCGTCGCCCCACGGTCCTCCCGGGTCCGACCGAACCCGCCCGGCCGCCGCATGCCTGGGGCGAGCGGCGCCCTAGCCGCAGGCCGGTGTGGCCTCACGCCGCGTCGACGAGATCCGATCGATACTCGGGATGCCGGTCGAGCCAGGCCGACGCGGCGCGCATGCTGGCTTCGTTCTGCCGGTTGATGAACCCGTAGATCGGCCCCTCGAACCAACGCCACGGTGCCTTCGTGATGTGGTAGCGCTCCTCGAAATGCAGGCGCGTCTCGTTGGCGGCCACGCGCTCGAGTCGGACGCGGCCGGTCTGATCGTTCCCCGGCTCCCGGCTGATCATCGTGTACGTGTACCCGACCTCGGGCTCCACGTCGTGGACCAGCTCGAGCGCGGCGCCCTCCCGGCCGAACGGCATCTTGTAGATGACCCGCCGGAGCCGGCCGTTGTGGTCCGCGTCCCCCGGCCACAGGACGTCGACGCGTTTGACCATCGGCGCGTAGTCGGTCCAGTGGTCGTAGTCCTGGAAGAGGGCCCACAGTCTCCGGGGCGAGTGCGGCAAGTCGAGCGTGTACCGGTGTTCGCGCACCGATCCCTCCTCCTCGGCGACGACGTCCGGTCAGTGCGTGGTGTAGTCGATCGGCCCCGCGTCCTTGACCGCGACCGCGAAACAGAAGCAATGAATCGGAGCGTGGTCGCTCACCGGACGGAGGCTGTGCACCGCGTCGGGCGGGATGTACACCAGGTCACCCTGCGCGATCGGACGGTCTTCGCCCTCGATCGTCATGATCCCTCGACCTGACGTGACGTAATAGAACTCGTGGGTCGGGTGGGTATGCGGGAAGACCCGTTCGCCGCCCTTGACCTCGAACTCGTTCGCCAGCTCGAGGTAGCCGCCTTCGGTGATCGCCTGCATCTCGCGGGGCTCGATCAGCCACCAGACCGGCACGGTTCCGTTGTGCTCGACGACCGGCGAGACATCTTCGATTGACCGTACGTCCATGTCGCCTCCGAAGCTGGCGCGGTTCCGACGCGCCGTCACCCTACCGGCGGTGCGGTCCGAGCGGGGCCGATCGGTACCGCGGAGCTACGACGCCTTGCGTCGACGCGCCCCGCCCGGTTCCTGCCGGGGGAGA
>DAIMHT010000359.1:0-2055 GCA_036723155.1 Actinomycetota bacterium | reverse complement strand
TGAGCGCCGCCGCGACCGAGAACCAGCCGAGTGCGAGCCCGAGGAGCCCAGCGAGGGTCACGTCACCGCCGCCGAGCGCGCGCGGATTCACGAATCGGAGCAGACCGAACGCGACGTACGCGCCCGCGGCGCACGCGACCGCCCGGAGGAAGTCATCGCCGCGGCCGGTGGCGATGGCCGCCAGACCGAGCAGGGCGACGGTCGCTGCACCGACCGGGAACACGATGCGGCGGGGCAACAGCTGGTGGCGGAGATCGACCACGGTGAGGGTCACGAGGCCCGCGCCGAGCACGAGATAGGCCGGGAGATCCCAGGCCGCGCCGATCCGGGCCGCGAAGCCGGCCCAGACCGCGGCGCCGGCGGCGATCATCGCTCGCCCCCACCATCGGTGGAGCACCACGGTCGGCATCGGGCGGGGGCCGTCGGCGACGGTGCGGCCGTCGGGGCTGGCGACCACGTCGACCGGGAGGACCGCGGCGACCGCGGCGCCGGCGACGCCGCAGCCGACGATGAGCGCCACCGTCATGCGGTGTCGCGTGCGGCGGCCCACATCGTCTCGAGGGGGGCCTCGCAGCCGGTGAGGAGCGTGAACGACCGGGCCGCCTGATGGACGAGCATGCCCAGCCCGTTGATGGCCTCGGCGTCGTGGGCTCGGGCCGCTTCGAGCAGCGGGGTGTCCGCGGGCGCGTACACGGCGTCGATCACCGCCTGCCCGGCGTGCAGCACCCGCGCGTCGAAGGGCGGCGGCTCTCCGCGCATCCCGAGCGGCGTCGCGTTGACGATCACGTCGCTCGCCGCGGCCACGTCGTCGAGCTGGTCCGGTGGGACCGGCTCTGCCGACGGGGCCAGCCCCGCGGTTTCTGTCGCGGCGTCGGCGCGGCGCGCCCACACTCGGATCGCGGCGACGTCGCGGAGCGCGTGGACGATGGCCCGTGCCGCGCCCCCGGCGCCGAGGACCAGGACTGGACCCTCGTCCAACGCAACGCCGGCCTCCCGGGCCGCGTCGACGAGGCCGGCGCCGTCGGTGGACTCGCCGACGAGACGGCCGTCGCGCACGCAGACGGTGTTCACGACGCCGAGCGCCGCCGCGGTGGGCTCGAGGTCATCACAGGCGAGCGCGGCTTCGCGCTTGTGGGGCATGGTGACGTTGCAACCCGCGGCGCCCAGGGCCCGGAGCCCGTCGAGCGCGGCTTGGACCTCGCCCGGGCGGACGGGGAACGGGACGTAGATCCAGTCGAGGCCTCGAGCCGCGTACGCCGCGTTGTGGATCGCGGGGGACCTGGAGTGGGCAACCGGTTCGCCGATGATGCCTGTCACCGTGGTGTGCCCGGTCACGGGCACGGTCACAGCAGGCCTTTTCTCCGTGCCGCGGCGATGTTCGCGTTCTGTTGCTGCAGGGTGGAGGAGAACACGAGCTTCCCGGTCGCGTCACCGATCACGTAGTAGATGTATGGGACCTGCGCCGGGGTCATCGCGGCGTGCAGCGCCGAGATCGTGACGCTGGCGATGGGGGTCGGTGGCAGCCCGGCGATCTTGTATGTGTTGTACGGACTGTTGAGCCGCTTGTCGGCGTTGGTCGGCACCGGCGGGCAGCCGCCCTTGGCGAAGCAGAGGGTGGCGTCGATCTGCAACGGCATCTTGGCCCGGATTCGGTTGTAGATGACCGCCGCGACCTGGGGCGAGTCGGCCTGCAGCTTGGATTCCTGGCCGACGAGCGACGCGATGATGATCGTCTGGTACGGCGTCACGGCGGTGGCGCTGTTGACCCCGACCTGGTCGGCCAGCGCGTCGAAGTGGGTGACCAGACGCTGCACGATGGAGTCGTCGCTCTCACCGACGCCGATGAAGTAGGTATCCGGCGCGAGGAGCCCTTCGAGCGAGTTGGTGGTCGGCGGCTCGTAGTGAGAGCGGATCTTCCCCGACGTCGCGGCGGTCATGAATCCGGCTTTGGTGTGCCCGGGCAACGTGGCGACGACGTCGCCGATCTGGGAGAGGGTCAGACCGGGTCGGAGGAACAGCTTGTACTGGGCTCCCGACACGGTCGGCGCGGTCTTG
>DAIMHT010000358.1:0-2056 GCA_036723155.1 Actinomycetota bacterium | reverse complement strand
TACGGGGCCGCGGTCCAGTGCTGGGTGACCACCGCGACGTCGACGAGGGTGTCGAAGCTGGAGCTGCTGGCGAAGAAGAACACCGGCTCGTGGCACGAGTCCCCCACGATGAGTCCCGCGTGTCCGGTCGTGGCGCCCTTCACGTCCTTCGATTGCAGCGTCGTGGACGCGTGCAGGTCCGTGGCCCCCGCGGCGACGAGGTCGGCGGTGGTGAGCGCCCGCCACTGGGTGGTGTACGTGCCCTGCGCGCAGCCGTTCATCGTCCACGGAAAGTCGGCGACATAGTTCGGCTGGCCGCTGAAGACACGCATGATGGAGCTCGTCGGCGCCCCATCCTTCTGGTAGCCCGCGAGCTTGGCCGGCATGGCGGGAGCCTGGGGGACCTTCGATGCCGTCGTCGGTGTCGTCGCCGACTTCGACCCGCCGCTCAGGCCGAGGGCGAGGCCGATGCCGGCACCGACCAGGATCACCACCGCCAGGATCCCGGCGATCAGGGTGCGGCGGGAGCCGGATCCGAACCGAGGGAGCCAGCCCCGACGCGACGACGGCGGTCGGCCACCGCCGCCGCTGGCGACGACCATGGCCGCCGGGTCGATCCCGGCGACACGGGCCGCGTCTTGGAGCTCGAGACCGAACGCGGCCGCGGTCGGGGTGCGCGCCGCGGGGTCCTTGACCAGGGCGTGCTCGAGCGCGGCGGCGACCGAGTCGGGGACACCACGGCCGCGAAGGTCGGGTGGCGGTTGGGTGGCGATGCGGGCGATCACCGCCGGCAACGTGTCGTCATCTTCGATCACGAACGGCGGATGCCCGGTGATCAGCGAGTAGAGCGTCGAGGCGAGGGAGTACACGTCCGACGCCGCCGACGGCGGCTTCCCCTCCAAGAGCTCCGGTGCGGCATGCGCGAACGTCGCGGTGACGACCCCGCTGCGGGTCTCGTACCCGCCGTGGAGGCGCGCGATGCCGAAATCAGCCAACTTGGGCTCGTCATACGCCGACACGAGGATGTTCTCGGGCTTGACGTCTCGATGCAAGACACCGCTGTCATGGGCTCGCTGCAACGCGCCGGAGATCTTGATGCCGATCGCCGTCGCCTCCGACCACGAGATCCCCTGACCGGCGAGCCGTTCGGCCAGGGTCCCGCCAGGCAGGAACTCCATCGCGATGAACGGGCGACCATCGCTGGTGTATCCGGCCGCGTACACCGTGACGATGTTCGGATGGCCTGACAGCGAGCCCATCGCCAGGCACTCGCGTTCGAAACGGGCGCGAGCGCCCGGGTCGTCGAACACGGTGGTGAGCACTTTCAGCGCCACGGTGCGGTTGAACTCGACCTGCAAGGCCCGGTACACGACCCCGAACCCACCCCGGCCCACCTCTCGGAGCTCGACGTAGCCGTCCACGAGACTCGGTTCCGGAGCCTGCGTGCGCCTGGTCGCGCCGCTTCCGCCGCTGGTCTTCGGCTCGTCAGCCATCGCGTCGTCCTCGCCGCAGCCGCGCCACCCTGCTGGTCGGCGGCGACGGGAACGGAGATGGGGCAGTCATCGGTGGGTACCGTAGGCTCCGCGTCACAGGCCCGGGTCTCGGCACCCGGCGCGCGTGCCGGTCTGGGTGCTCGCGGCCCCCGCCGGCCCCCCGGAAGTCAGGTGCCCATGTCGGAACCCGCGGCGGTCATCGTCGTCGAGCCCGGAACACCAGCGGAGCGGACGGTGCCCGTCACCGACCGGCTGTTCGTCGGGCGGGAGTGCGTGGGCATCGACGAGGCGCACCGTCTCGTGGTCGCCGACGACACCGTGTCCCGCCAGCACCTGGAGATCCGCCTCGATCTGGGTGAGGACCGGGCGGTGGTGCTCGACATGAGCACGAACGGGACTCGCGTCAACGGGGTTCGCATCGAGCGAGCGGTGCCGATACCGATCCGCCCCGGCGACCGGCTCCAGGTGGGCGAGACCATCCTCGAGTTCCGGTCGGACCGGTTCGTCAGCGCCGGAGGGACCGACCGAGGCCGGACGACTCGTTACGTCAGTCAGTCCTCGATGGTGCTGGTCGTCGGAGACCT
>DAIMHT010000357.1:0-2058 GCA_036723155.1 Actinomycetota bacterium | reverse complement strand
GCGGCGCAGCTCGCTCGGTGCCCGACCGCCGAGCCAGACGTCGGGTGGCTGCTGCACCGGCTTGGGATGCACGGTGATGGCCTCGTAGTGGAAGTGCGGGCCGTCGTGGTCGACGCCGTCTTCGGTCCAGAGACGACGGATCAGGGGAAGCGCCTCGTCGAAGATCGCCGATCGAGCGTCGCGTTCGACGCCGAACGCCTGCCACTCCGCCGCGACGGGGTTGCCCAGGCCGAACGCGGGGAGGGTCCGCCCTCCCGAGAGGCGATCGAGACTGGCCCACGACTTGGCCAGCAGCACCGGGTTGCGGCCGGGCAGCACCTGGACGCTCGTCCCGAGCTTCAGGCGCTCGGTCCGGCCCGCGGCGAACGCCAAGCCGACGACCGGGTCGGGGGCGTCGCCCGCGATCCGCTCCGAGAGCCACAGCGAATCGAACCGATACCGCTCGAGCGCGTCGACGAGTTGGGCGAATCGGGCCTCGTCGCGTAGCCCCTGGACGCCGAGGCCGAACCCGATCCGGACCTTCACGTGCGGAACGCCTCGTAGCCCCGCAGCTCGCGACGGGCGATCTGCTGGCGGTGCACCTCGTCGGGCCCGTCGACGAGGTGCAAGGTTCGGGCGTAGGTGTACATGTCGGCGAGCGGCCAGTCGTCGGAGACGCCGGCGCCACCGAAGAGCTGAATCGCCCGGTCGATCACGGTGGTCGCGAGGCGGGCGGCCACCACCTTGATCGCCGCGATCTCGAACCGGGCCCCCTTGTTGCCCACCGTGTCCATGAGCCACGCCGCCTTCATGGTGAGGAGCCGGGCCTGTTCGATCTCGATGCGACTCTCGGCGATGCGCTCTTGCACCACGTTGTTGTCGGCGAGGTGCTTCCCGAACGCGACCCGCTGCTGGGCTCGCATGCACATCAGCTGCAGGGCCCGCTCGGCCATGCCAATGGCCCGCATGCAGTGATGGATGCGGCCGGGACCGAGTCGGGCCTGGGCGATCGCGAAGCCGCCGCCCTCCTCGCCGAGGAGGTAGTCGGCGGGGAGCCGGACATCCTCGTACAGCGTCTCGCAGTGGCCTCCGCCCGCGTCGTGGTTCAAGACCGGGAGGGTGCGGACAATCGTGACGCCCGGTGCGTCCAACGGGACGACGATCATCGAGTGGCGCCGGTACGGATCACCGTCGGGATTCGAGACGCCCATCAGGATCGCAAACCGACACCGCGCCGACGCGGCGCCGCTCGTCCACCACTTGTGGGCATTGACGATGTAGTGGTCGCCGTCGCGCTCGATGCGGCTCTGGATGTTCGTCGCGTCGCTGCTCGCGACCCACGGCTCGGTCATCGCGAAGCAGGACCGGATCTCCCCTTCGAGGAGCGGCCGGAGGAACTGCTCTTGCTGCAGCGCGGTGCCGAACTCGGCCAGGATCTCCATGTTCCCGGTATCGGGTGCCGAGCAGTTCGTCGCCTCCGCGGTCAAGGGGCTCGCGCCCATGAGCTCGCACAGTGGGGCGTACTCGAGGTTCGTCAATCCGGCGCCGTAGCGCTCGTCGGGGAGAAAGAGGTTCCAGAGGCCCCGGCGGCGGGCCTCGGCCTTGAGGTCCTCCATGACCGGGGGATGGAAGTGCGGGTCGCCGGACGCCTCGACCTGCTGGCGGAACACCGGCGCTGCGGGCTCCACGTGCTCGTCGATGAAGGCGCGCAGCCGCGCCCGCAACTCGTCGGTTCGGGCCGAAAGAGCGAAGTCCATGGCGCACCCTAACCTCGGTCCCCGAGATGGATCCCCGCCTCTTCGCGCTCGGAGTCGCGTGGCTGCTCGGCTGGTACTTGTGCTCGCGCGTGCGGCTCGTGCCGTACGCCCCCGACCCTGATCCGGGGGTGCCGTCGCCGTCGGTCGTGATCCCGGCGCGCGATGAAGAGCTCACGCTGCCGACCATCCTCGCCGGGCTCGCGTCGCAGACCACGCCGCCCCGCGAAGTCATCGTGGTCGACGACCGCTCCACCGACACCACCGCGGCCGTCGCCGCGGCGCGGGGGGCGCGGGTGGTGCGCCGCGAGCCGGTCCCGGCGGG
>DAIMHT010000356.1:0-2060 GCA_036723155.1 Actinomycetota bacterium | reverse complement strand
TGATGCTGGTGCTCGCCATCGACACCTCCACGCCCCGCGTCGCGGTCGCGATCGGTGAATCGGGTCGCGTCCGCGCCGAGGTCGGCCTGGCCGGTCGGCGCCGACACGCCGAGCAGCTCGCTCCCGCCATCGCCTACCTCTGCGAGCAGACCCAGGTCGAGCTCGCACAGCTCGCCGCGGTGGCTGTCGGGGTCGGACCCGGTCTCTTCACGGGCCTGCGGGTCGGGGTGACGACCGCGAAGATCATGGCTCAAGCGCTGCGGGTCCCCGTCGTCCCCGTACCGAGCCTGGACCTCGTCGCGTACCCCCTGCGGTACAGCCACCGGCTGGTCGTGGTCGTGGTCGACGCCCGACGCCACGAGGTCTACTCGGCGCAGTACCGGCCGGTGCCGGGTGGCGTCCAGCGGACCTCCGACTACACGGTGGGCTCCGCCGACGACCTGGTCGCCGAGCTCGCGGCGGGGGGCGAGGAGGTCCTGCTCGCCGGCGACGGGGTCGACGCCAACCGCGACGCGTTCGCGACGCTGGACCGGTTGGAGCACGCCGGAGCCGACTTCGAGGCTCCGAGCGCCAGCGCCCTCGTCGCGTTGGCGAGCGGCCGGGTGGAGCGGGAGGAATTCGTCTCGCCCTACGACGTGCGGCCCCTCTACCTGCGGGCGAGTGACGCCGAGCTGGCCTGGGAGCAGGCCCGATGACCGTGACCGCGCCGCTGGTCGTGTACGTCGTGCCGATGCGGCGACGGCACCTGCGCTCGGTGCTCCGCATCGAGGCGCTCGTCTACCCGCGTCCGTGGAGTCACTCGCTGTTCCTCTCCGAGCTGGCGTTGCGGGGATCGCGGGCCTACTTCGTGGCCCGGGTCGGACGCGACGTCGTCGGGTACGCGGGGCTCATGATCAGCGGTGACGACGCGCACATCACGACGATCGCGGTTGACCCGGCCCAGCACCGCCACAAGATCGGGACCCGTCTGCTGCTCGTGCTGACCCGGGAGGCGCTCGCGCGCGGGGCCCGGCACATGACCCTCGAGGTTCGCCTCTCGAACCACGCCGCCCAGGACCTGTACCGGCGGTTCGGGTTCGGGCCGGTCGGGGTCCGCAAGAACTACTACCAAGAGACCAACGAGGATGCGCTCGTCATGTGGGTGCACGAGATCGACAGCGAGGACTACGGCGCGCTCCTCGCGGCGCTCGAACGCGGGATCTCCGGCGAGACGCTGTACGACGAGCGCCGATGGTGAGCACCGGGCCGGTCCAGCCGATCTTGGGGATCGAGACCTCGTGCGACGAGACCGCCGCCGCCGTGGTGGCCGGCGGCCGGTTCATCCAATCGTCGATCGTGTCGAGTCAAGTTGACCTCCACGCCCGCTTTGGTGGGGTCGTCCCCGAGATCGCCAGCCGAGCCCACGTCGACCTGGTCGGCCCGGTGATCGCCGAAGCGCTCGGAGAGGCCACCATCGACCTCGACGGGTTGACGGCCGTCGCGGCGTGTCGCGGTCCCGGCCTGGCCGGCGCGTTGCTCGTCGGCGTGAGTGCCGCCAAGGCCCTCGCCCTCGTCACCGGGTTGCCGTACGTCGCGGTCAACCATCTCGAGGCGCACCTCTACGCCGCCTGGCTCGAGGAGCCCGACCTCGAGCCACCCCTCGCGGTCCTCGTGGTCTCGGGCGGTCACACCCTCGTCGTCATCATGGAGGGGCACGGCCGCTACCGAGTCGTGGGTCAGACCGTCGACGACGCCGCCGGGGAGGCCTTCGACAAGGTCGCCCGCCATCTCGGGCTCGGCTACCCGGGCGGTCCCGCGATCGACGGGATCGCCGCGCACGGTGACCCCGACGCAATCCGGTTCCCGCGGGCGATGCCGAGGGAACCGGACCTGTCGTTCGCCGGTCTCAAGACCGCGGTGGTCACGCATCTCCGCCGCCACCCCGACGCGTCCGTCGCCGATGTCGCGGCGTCGTTTCAGGCCGCGGTCGTCGACCAGCTAGCCGACAAGCTGCTCGCCGCGGCCGACGCCGCCGACGCCTCGACCCTGGTCCTGGGGGGAGGGGTCGCGGCCAACTCGGC
>DAIMHT010000355.1:0-2062 GCA_036723155.1 Actinomycetota bacterium | reverse complement strand
CGTCCGTCCGGGTCATCGGCTGCGACGCGTTGTGGGTGTTGAAGCAGTACCAGGGACGCCCCCGTCGACACGCCCGGCAGGTTCCGCAGACGGCTCTCCAGTTCAACACCACGAACTCGCCTGGCGTCAGACCGACGACGTCGTCGCCGACCGCCTCGACGACGCCCGCGGCCTCGTGTCCGAGCAGGAACGGGAACGCGTCGGTGATCGCGCCCTCGCGGTAGTGGAGGTCGGTGTGACAGACCCCACACGCCTGGACCTGCACGACCGCCTCGCCGGGCCCCGGATCGGGGACCAGGATCGTCTCCACCGTCACCGGGGCGCCGGTCGCGGCGCTGACCACACCTCGCACCTCGCTCGCCATGTCGGCCCTCCGTCTCGCGGTCACGCGTCTCGGCCGTCCGTGCTGCTCGGCCAGCGAACCTATCGGGAACGCACCGCGTAGCGTGATTGCGCGTGGAGATCAGCACCGTCATGAGCGAGCACGGCCATGAGCAGGTGATGCTCGTCGCCGATCCGTCGTCGCGGCTGCGGGCGGTCATCGCGATCCACTCCACCGCGCTCGGTCCGTCGCTCGGAGGGATCCGCTTCTGGCACTACGACCACGACGCCGACGGGATCCGAGACGCGCTGCGCCTCGCGGAGGCGATGACCTGGAAGGCCGCGGTCGCCGGCCTGGACCAGGGGGGCGGGAAGGCCGTCGTGTTCGTCGACGACGTCGACGTGCCCCGCCGCCCGGAGCTGCTCCGCGCCCTCGGCCGGGCCATCGACACGCTCGGGGGCCGCTACCTCGCCGCCGAGGACGTCGGCGCGACGACTCGAGACATGGACCTCATCGCGACCGTCACCCCGTGGGTGACCGGGGTCAGCGAAGCCGACGGCGGATCGGGCGACCCCTCGCCCGTCACCGCGTTCGGGGTCGTCCACGCCATGCGGGCGGTGGTGCGGGCCCGCGACGGTGCCGACGCGACCCTGGCCGGGCGTCGCGTCGCGATCCAAGGCGCCGGGAAGGTCGGAGGCCACCTGGCGCACCTCGTCGCCGAAGCCGGCGCGTCAGTGGTCGTGGCCGACGTCAACGACGACCGGGCGCAAGCCGTCGCTGCCAGCTGTGGGGGCCGCGTCGTCGGCCCCGACGACATCCTCGGCGTCGACTGTGACGTCCTCGCTCCCTGCGCGATGGGTGGCGTTTTCAACGAGGCGACGGTAGAGGCGCTGCGCTGCTCGGCGGTGTGCGGCGCCGCGAACAACCAGCTCGACGACCCGTCGATCGACGTCCGCCTCGCAGCGCGTGGCGTCATGTACGTCCCCGACTTCGTCGCCGGAGCAGGTGGGATCATCAACATCGCCGAGGAGTTCCACGGCTACTCGCGCGCCCGGGCGCTCGAGCGAACCGCGAGGATCGAGGACACCACCACCACCGTGTTGGCCCGCGCGGTGGCGGAGACGACAACCCCTGAACGGGTGGCTCGGGCGATGGCCCGGGAGCGAGTGGACCGCGCGGGTCCCGGCCGACGGTGGCAGCCCGGTGACCCGGCCGCATGGACGCACGGCCAACCGCTGCGGGCGCTCCGGCCGGCCAGTACCGTGAACGTGTGACCGACGTCCGGACCGGCGCAGTCGGCTTCGAGCACCAGCTCGCCGACGTCGTCGCCCGCCTCGACGAGCACGGCTACGCGATCGTCGACGGCGTCCTCACCCGCGACGAGGCGACCCGGATCGGCGCCGAGTTGCGGCGTCTCCTCGACGCGGTGCCGACCGGACGCAACTTCTTCGAGGGGTTCCGGACCCGGCGCCTCTACGCCCTCTTCGCCAAGACCCGAACGCTCGACCCCCTGGCGTTGCACCCGCTCATCCTCGGCGCCCTCGACCACGTGCTCGGGGCCGAGTACCAGCTCAGCGGCCCGACCGGCATCGAGATCGGCCCCGGAGAGGTCGAACAGGTGCTGCACCGCGACGAGGACATCTACCCGGTGCCGCGACCGCACCCCCAGCTCGTCACCAACGTGATGTGGGCCTTCGACGACTTCACCACCGCGAACGGCGCCACGCGCCTCATCCCCGG
>DAIMHT010000354.1:0-2103 GCA_036723155.1 Actinomycetota bacterium | reverse complement strand
TCTCCCACGCCGTCGCGACGTTGCAGCTCCCGAGGAGCGCGGCGGCGCGCACCCGATCGGGGTGGCGGATGGCCAGGGTCTCCGCGACCCAACCGCCCATCGAGTGACCGACGAACCGGGCCGAGGCGATGCCGAGATGGTCCAGCAGGGCCAGGGTGTCCGCGACGAGGTCCGGCACGGTGTACGGGGCGGGCGGTGACGACGACGGCGCCACACCCCGGTTGTCGAACGTCACGACCCGGTACCCGGCACGGACGAAGGCGGGCACGATGCCGATCTGCCACGCCAACGCCGGCTGGCCGCAGCCGCAGATCAAGACAATGGGGTCGGCGTCGGGATCGCCGGCGACGTCGTAGGCGATCGTCACGTCGCGCGTCGTGACCGTCGGCATCCGTCCCCCTCCTTCCTTCCTTCTTCCTGTCACCGCGCCGAGCGGGCGGCGGGTCGCCCCGGGTGCGGTCGGTGCCGCCCGGGGGTCCGGCCGGACGCTACGGCTGGGCGTTGATCGGTCCCGGGTCGTCCTCGAACGTCGTGGACCCTGGGACCATGGCGTCAGCCTTCAGCTGCACCAGCGCCGCGGTGTCACCCTTCAGGTAGCGGGAGATTGCGGCGCGCCGTCCGCTTCTGGCGGGTCGTGGCCATCGGCTCCTCCTCATCCGCGGGCGTGGATTGTCCGAGTGGCCCTACCCTCCCGGTCCCGCTGTGAAACGGCGGGTCGCACCGGATCGGGCCGTGACCACACCCGCGTTCGCCGGGTGAACGCCCTTCGACCGGGAGGTGGGCACCGACTCGCGATCCCGAGAACCGCGAGTCGTGTGCGCCTCGAGCTCTGATGACTTGCTGGTCGATCCGAGCGCGGGTCAACGAAGCGTCGGTTGGTCGGTGCGCCGCACGGTCGACGTAACAGACCCCTGACGACCGGGGATTAGCCTCATTCCGTGCGCGAGGCGCGACCCCGGGTCGTTGTTGTCGGCGCCGGGTTCGCGGGACTCCGAGCGGTCCACCGTCTCGCCTCCGAGCCCGTCGACGTGACCCTCGTCGATCGCCACAACTACAACACCTTCCAGCCGCTGCTCTATCAGGTCGCGACTGCAGGACTCGACGAAGGTGGAGTCGCCCACACGATCCGGGCGATCTTTGCCGACGACGCGAACGTCGAGGTCCAACTCGGCACCGTCGTGGGCATTGACTTCAAAGAGCGGGCGGTCGAGCTCGAAGACGGTGCATCACTCGATTACGACACTCTCATCCTCGCGGCCGGCGCGACGACGAACGACTTTGGCATCCCTGGCGTCGCCGATTTCGCCTTTCCCTTGTACACGTTGAGCGAGGCGATCGATCTTCGCCAGCACATTCTCAGCTGCTTCGAGGCAACAGAACGGAACCCGGCGCTGGTCGACGAAGGAGCGCTCACCGTTGTGATCGTCGGCGGCGGGCCCACGGGCGTCGAGACCGCCGGGACGTTGGCCGAGCTGTTCACCAAGGTGCTCTCGAAGGGCTACCGCCGAGCTGACGTGCACCGAGCCCGGGTCATCGTGATCGAGATGGGCACGGAGCTCCTGGCCAGCTTCCGTCCCGCGTCGCGCCAAAACGCCCGCGAGTCCCTCGCGGACCGGGGCGTCGACGTCCGGTTCGGCGAGCGCGTCGCCGAGGTGTCCTCGCAGGGGGTCCGGCTGGCGTCCGGCGAGGAGGTGCTGACCCGAACCGTGGTCTGGACCGCGGGGGTTCGACCCAACCCGCTCGCCGACCACCTTGGCCTCGAACGGGGAGGGGGAGGCAGGGTCCAGGTCGAGCCCGACCTGTCGCTCGCCGACCGGCCCGAGGTCTTCGTCATCGGTGACCTCTCCGCGTCCCAGAGCCGGTCCGGGCAGCTCCTCCCCCAGCTCGCGCCGGTTGCGATGCAGGCGGGAACGCACGCCGGCGAGCAGGTCATGCGTCACCTGCAGGGCCAGCCGACCCAACCGTTCCGGTACCGGGACAAGGGGACGATGGCCACCATCGGTCGACATGCCGCCGTCGCTGACCTGCCGTTCGGCATCACGCTCCGTGGCACCATTGCCTGGCTCGCGTGGCTGCTGCTCCACCTCATCTACCTGATCGGAT
>DAIMHT010000353.1:0-2115 GCA_036723155.1 Actinomycetota bacterium | reverse complement strand
CAGGAGGAGGTATGGCCGCCGTCACGACCGTCACCGGCATCGGCGTCCGGGCGTTTCCCATGACCCGCCCGGAGCCCTTGCGTGTAGCCACCCCACGCAAGAGCCGGACGTCCCCCGCGACCTTCCGACGCCGTCGCATCGCCCTCGCGGTGCTCGCGCTCGGGGTCGTGGTCGTGACGGGGCAGGCGGGTGCCGCGCTCGGGGGTTCAACCCTCGCAGCCCCCGAGCGCCGCCCCAGCCTCACCGCCTCCCACACGGTCGTCGTGCAACCCGGAGACACCCTCTGGGGGATCGCCCACCGGATGGCCCCGAACGATGATCCCCGGCCCATCGTGGATGCCCTGACCGCGGCGTACGGCTCCGGCCCCCTCACCCCGGGCGAGGTTCTCCGCCTTCCGGCGTGACGGACCCCGGCACTCCAACACCCTCGCGGTGGGACAGGGTTACCGTGATCGAGTGCGCTGCCCGTTCTGCCTCGCCGACGACGACAAGGTCGTCGATTCCCGGCCCGCCGACGACGGCTCGGCGGTCCGCCGCCGCCGCGAGTGCCTCGCCTGCGGCCGCCGGTTCACGACCCAAGAGCGCGTGGTCGAGCTCCCGCTCATGGTCGTCAAACGCTCCGGCGAGCGTGAGCCCTTCGAGCGTCCCAAGCTGGTCGGAGGAATCGAGCGGGCCGTCGCCGGCAGCCCCATCGGGTCCGAAGCCGTCGAGGCCCTCGCCGCCGAGATCGAGGAGGAAGCCCGGGCCGGCGGCGCTGAGGTCCAAAGCGAGCGTCTGGGCCTGGGGGTCCTGGAGCGACTCCAGGTCCTGGACCCGGTCTCGTACCTGCGGTTCGCCTCCGTCTACCAAGGCTTCGAGTCCGCCGCGGACTTCGAACGGGCGGTGATCGCGCTCCGCAAGACCACCCAGCCCAAGCGGGGCGGCGGCCGAGCCCCCGGCTGAGATTTCCCCGATCCACGGTTGACTCGGCGTAGTTCCAGTGGTGTAATTCACGCCGCATCTCGTGTCGCTAGTAGCATCGACCACAACATCTTGTGGTGAGCGGGGCTCGAGACGGTCGAGCGTTCGGCCGGAGGGGGAGGACAGACCTATGACGATGGCGCCCGAGCAGATCGGCATCGGGATCCGCCGGTACTTCACGCGTCCGGGCGTCCACCCGTACGACACCGTCGAGTGGGAGCGGCGAGACGCCCGGATCCAGAACTACAAGGACGGCACCGACGCGTTCTTCCAGCCTGATGTCGAGTTTCCCGTCACGTGGTCCCAGAACGCCACCAACATCGTGGCCCAGAAGTACTTCCGAGGAACGCTCGGGACACCTGAGCGCGAGTGGTCGCTCAAGCAGGTCATCGACCGCGTGGTCGACACCATCACCGCCTGGGGCATGCGCGACGGCTACTTCGTCGACAACCAGGAAGGCGCCGCGTTCCGCAACGAGCTCAAGTTCATCCTGTTGAACCAGCGCGCCGCGTTCAACAGCCCGGTCTGGTTCAACATCGGCGTCGAAGGAGTCCCCAACCAAGCGAGCGCCTGCTTCATCCTCGCCGTCGAAGACACCATGGACGGGATCCTCAACTGGTACCGCGAAGAGGGGATCATCTTCAAGGGCGGATCGGGCTCCGGGATCAACCTGTCCGGCATCCGGTCATCCGACGAGCATCTCGGCGGTGGCGGCACCGCCAGTGGTCCCGTCAGCTTCATGCGAGGCGCTGACGCGTCTGCGGGCACCATCAAGTCGGG
Source organism: Actinomycetota bacterium (assembly GCA_036723155.1). Taxonomy (GTDB): domain Bacteria; phylum Actinomycetota; class Acidimicrobiia; order IMCC26256; family PALSA-555; genus PALSA-555. The sequence goes on along the minus strand of DAIMHT010000353.1, from coordinate 375 downwards.
TGGCAAGACCCGTCGCGCCGCGAAGATGGTCATTCTCAACGTCGATCATCCCGACATCGAAGAGTTCATCTGGTGCAAGGCGCGAGAAGAGCGCAAGGCCCGGGCGCTCCGCGACGCCGGCTTCGACATGGACCTCGATGGCGTCGACGCCTACTCGATCCAGTACCAGAACGCGAACAACTCGGTTCGAGTCACCGACGAGTTCATGCGCGCCGTCGCCGCCGACGACGACTGGCAGCTCAAGAAGGTCACGACGGGTGAGGTCGCCAAGACCATCAAGGCCCGCGACCTGATGCGCCAGATCGCCCAAGCCGCCTGGGACTGCGCCGACCCGGGCATGCAGTACGACACCACGATCAACCGTTGGCACACCGC
>DAIMHT010000352.1:0-2139 GCA_036723155.1 Actinomycetota bacterium | reverse complement strand
GCGTCACGCGCCAACCCGCCCGCCGCGCTCACCGCGATGGAGGTGGGGTGGATCGCCGCCCTGCAAGTCGCGGTGGGGATCGCCGTCGCGCCGCTCCTGCTGGTCGTGATCCACCATCGAGACGAGCACGAGACGACCCGCCACGGGCGGTGGATGAGCCGACGGCGCCGGGCCGAGACCCAAGCGGAACGGTTCGTCGCCCGGGCCCGATGGCCGACCCCGCCCGACCGGACGGTGCTGGGCGTCCGGCTCGACGGTGCGGTCACGGGCTGCACCACCCGATTTCGCACGCGTGCGCTCGTCGCCGTTCCCCTCGCCGACTGGGGGCGGCAGGCCCTCATCGTCGGCGAGACCGGCAGCGGCAAGACCGTCACCGCGCTCACCGTGGCGGACGAGGCGATGCGCGTCGGCTGGGATGTCTACTGGGTCGACGGCAAAGCCGACCCCGACGTCGCCGCCCGCTTCCTCACCCTGGCGCGACGCCGCGGCCTTCAACCGGTCGACGGGTCCGACCAGCCGATCGACGGATGGCGGGGAAGCGCGGAGAGCATCGTCAACCGGCTCCTCGCCACCCAGCGGTTCACCGAGCCGTACTACGCCGGGATTGCCCGCAACGTGCTGAAGTGGGCCGTGACGCGCCCCGGTCCGCCCCGGTCGTTTGCCGAGCTCGTCGCCCGCATGGACCAGCGGGGTCTCCGTCGGGCGTGGCGCGAATCACCCGACGAGGCCGACAAGATCCGCGCCATGCTCGCCGCCGACTTCCTCGGCGCCCGATACCGGTACGAGGGCGTCGCCTGGGCCGTCGGCGCCACGCTCGACGGCGACTGGTCCTACGAGGACGTGCGCGCCGCGTACGTGCCGGTAGGCCGGCCCGAGCACCGCGACCAGGCCGAAGAGGTCGGGGCGTTCCTCCTCGAGGACCTGCTCCACTGGGCGATGGCCCGCAAACCGCCGAGCCGTCGGGCGCTCGTCGTCGTCGACGAGTTCTCGAAGCTCGCGGCCCGACCCGACGCCGCCGTCGAGCTGGTCGAGCGGGTCCGGTCGTTCGGGGTCGGGGTCGCGCTCATCGGCCAGACCTGGGCCAGCCTCGGCCGCACCGACTCGGTTCGCGAGCGCCTGGCCGGGACGGTCGGGACCGTCGTCGTCCATCAGCTGAAGCAACCCGACCGGCTCGTCGAGCTGGCGGGAACCCGGTGGGCGATGGAACGCACCGAGCAGCTCGTCGGTCAGACGCCCACCGGGCGGGCCACCCAGCGACCCGGGTACCGCCCGGTGGTGGAGCCCGACGACGTCCGGGCCCTCCGCACCGGTGAGGCGTTCGTCATCCGGGGCGGCGAAGCGGTCAAGGTCCGGATCCGGGCCGGCGACGCGGTCCCGGGCCCGACCGACGCGACTCGGTGACGCGAACCGGTCGGTACCATGCGAACCAGCGCGTGGCGGCCCGCCAACCGGTCGTGACCAATGATGGGAGGTGCGAGCCATGCCGATGCGGGAAGACTGTCGACACTTCGAGAGTCGAACCTATGACAGCGGTGACGTCGCCCGGTACTGCACGCTGGGCCTCGCACCCGAGCAGCCGTGGCGCTGCCCCGAGCACTGCGACAAGTACGAGCCGTCCCTCATCGAGGGTGGCATGGCGAGCGCCGGGCTGGCCCGTCCGCCCGTTGAAGCCGAGCCCGACGACGACCCCGCCGAGATCGCGGCGGTGCTCGAGGACGCCGAAGCGATCGTCGAAGGCGCGGAGCACGACGTCGTCACCGACCTGAACCGACAGGCCGGGGACCGCAAACGGTGGCAGTTCTGGCGTCGCCGACCCCCCGACGACGGTGACGACTTCAAGCTGAGCAACCGGTAGGCGTCGCGCCCGGCCGCGCCCGGCCGCGCCCGGCCGCGTCCCACCGCTGCCGTGACCGACCCTGCCGACCAAGTCCCGCCGATCGCCTTCCGGCCGCTCACTGAGGCTGATCTCGAGCAGCTCACGGACTGGCTGAACGTCCCGCACGTCGCCCAGTGGTGGAGTGAGCCTCCCGCCGATTCCGGCGTCCGCCCGCCATCAGTCACGCTGGAGCAGACCATCGCCGAGTACGGACCGGACCTCGAGGCCGGAGGGCCGGGGCACCAGTACGTGATCGTGATCGA
>DAIMHT010000351.1:0-2152 GCA_036723155.1 Actinomycetota bacterium | reverse complement strand
GCGCGCTCGCCTCGGCGCCGCGGCCCGCCGTCGGGCCGTCGACGAGTACGCCTACGACCGCCTCGCGTCGCGTCTCGCCCGACTCGCGGCGGGTGACCTCGCGGCACTCGAGCCGATCGGCTGACGGTCACCCCGGTACGCTCAGCGCGTGTCGGAGGGGTACGACGGTCAGCGGATCGTCGTCACCTCGTGGGCCGGCGTCGCCCTGTTCTTCCTCACCGCGGTGCCGGCGGCCGCGGGGGTCGCGGGGTTCGATGTCGCGGCGCTGGTCGTCGACGTGCTGCTGTTCCTCGCGGGGATCGTCGTCTTCCTCTGGGGGTTCGCGGTGGCGCTGGCCCGCAACGCCCAGGGCGACGACATCGTCGTCTCGTCGCTGTTCCTCATCCAGGGCCCGGTGCCTCGACCGGTGCGCCGCCACCTGTTCGCGGCGCTGGCGGTCTCCGTCGTGATCGCCGGCGCGACGGGCACCTCGGACGCGTTCGGCATCCTCGTCCCCATGTTCCCATTGGGTCTCATCGGATTCTGGGGCGCACGGCACGGGGCGTTCCCCCCTCGCCGGGACCGCCGTTGACCTCCAGGTTGCGCTCCGAGGCGGCCACTTGCTTCGATGACGGGATGGCGGACGAGGCCCACGAGCACACCACGGTCGGCGCCCCACCCGACCGCTGCTACGCGGTGGCGGTCGACTTCGAGCGGTACCCCGAATGGGCCCGAGACGTGAAGGAAGTCACGGTGCTCGAGCGAGACGCCGACGGGCGGGGTTCACGGGTCGAGTACCGAGTGGCCGGGCTCGGCCAGAGCATCCACTACATCCTCAAGTACGACTACGGCGACGCGCCGGACGCGTTCTCATGGGAGCTGGTCGAGAGCGACAAGCTCCGCCAGCTCGACGGCCGGTACGGCTTCGAACGGGAGGGAACGGGTACCCGGGTCGCCTACGATCTCACGATCGACGTCGCGATCCCGCTGCCCGGCCTGATCAAGCGACAGGCGGCGCGGATGATCATCAGCACCGCGCTGCGAGAGTTGAAGAAGGAAGCCGAACGAGTTCCCAGCTGAACTCGCCGATCCGCGCCCACCAACGAGCGCGGTGACGGCCCGGCCAGGAGAGGACGAGCGATGGACCCGGTGCGCAACCACGCAACCCCCAAACCCGACATCGATGCCCCGACGGACATCGGTGCCCCGAGCGACGACGTCGACCCCGGCGGCGCCGCCGACCCGAGCGCCACTCAGGGCCTCCCGCCGCCCACCGCGGTCGAGTCGCTCGTGAACGCGCTCCTCGAGGCCGGACCTGAGGTCGCGGACCATGTCGTCCGGGCCGCCCAGGAGCTGCTCCTCGCGGCCCAGGCGGTCGTCGACGCGGCCGAGCGGGCCGTCGACGAGCAGAAGGACCTGCGGGGCCCATTGAGTGAAGCGACTCCGCCCGCCGCGACGAACGTGCATCCCATCGACCGCAACGAGTGACCGCGAGTCGCCCACCGACGGTCGGGGTGGACCTCGGTGGCACCAACATCCGGGCGGCCGCGGTCGACGGTGACGGGCAGATCCTCGCCGAAGCCCGGTCGAGCACACCGGATCACTGGCCCGAGCTGCGCACCGCGATCGCGGAGCTCGTGGACCGCCTCCGCGACGAGGAACCCACCGTCGCCGCGGTCGGCGTGGGCGCGGCCGGGATGGTCGACCGGGACGGCGCGATCCACTACGCGCCCAACATCCCGCGACTGATCCGAGTCCCGCTCCGCGACGCGCTCGCCGAGACGCTCCCCGTACCGGTCATCGTCGACAACGACGCCAACGTCGCCGCCTGGGGTGAGGTGTGCCACGGCGCCGCCCGCGGCGTCGCCTACGGGCTCGTGATCACCCTCGGCACCGGGGTCGGAGGTGGGATCATCAGCGACGGGCGCATCTACCGCGGCGCGCACGGGTTCGGCGGGGAAGTGGGGCACTGGCCCTTCGACCCCGACGGCCCCGAGTGCGCCTGCGGCGAACTTGGCCACTGGGAAGCCGCGGCATCCGGCGACGCCCTCGGCGCGCGGGCCCGGGTCCTCGTCGCGGCCGGGCAGGCCCCGGCGTTGCTCGCCCGCGCCGGTGGTGACCCCGACGCCGTGACCGGGCTCGCGGTCGGTGAGTCCGCGGCCGCGGGTGAATC
>DAIMHT010000350.1:0-2162 GCA_036723155.1 Actinomycetota bacterium | reverse complement strand
GCCCGCTTCAAGAACAGGTGGAGGTCGTACTCGTAGGAGTAGCCGATGGCCCCGTGGCACTGCAGGGCGGCCCGCCCGGCCTGATGCGCGGCGTCGGACGCCGTGGCCTTCGCCATCGACACGTGGACCGGGGTGCCGTCGGCGCCGTGGGTGAGGGACCACGCGGCCCGGTAGACCAGCGGTCGAGCGAACTCGAGCGCGAGGCGGGCGTCGGCGAGGTGGTGCTTCACGGCTTGGAACGACCCGACCGGGACCCCGAACTGGCGTCGCTCGGCCACGTAGGCGACGGTCAGGTCCAGCATCCGTCGGGTCAGCCCGACGAGCTGCGCCGCGGCGCCGAGGGCGCCCCGCTCGAACGCCGCGACGTCCGAGACCGGTATCCCCGTCGAGGAGCCCGGTTCGACGGCGAACAGCCGCCGGGCCCGATCGACCGAGGTCCGGGCGGTGGTCGCGACCTCGGAGGCTTTGATGACCCGGATGGCGCCGTCGTGCTCGACGACGATGAGGTCGGCGGTGTTCGCCCAGGGGGCGTAGGGCGCGGTCACGAACGACGCCGTCACCGTGACGGTGCCCGTGGTCGCGGGCCCGGGATCGGGGAGGAGCGGGATCGCGACCGCGGCGTGCTCGAGGACGGGCTCGGGCAGCGCGGCGTAGCCGGTCTCCTCGAGCACGAGGACCAAGTCGAGGAACGAGAGCCCGAGACCGCCCCCGGCCGGGGGGGCGAGGGCCCCGAGGACGCCCATCTCGGCGAGGTGGCCCCAGACCGTGGGGGTGCGGCCGGTCTCGTTCGTCCACGCGTCGCGCACCACCGCGGGAGGGCATTCGCGCTCGAGGAGGTCGCGGACCGCGTCGCGAAACGCCAGCTGGTCCTCGGTGAACGCGAATCGCATCGGGGCGTTACCGGCGGGGCAGGCCGAGCACCCGCTCCGCGATCACGTTGCGCTGGATCTCGTTCGTCCCCGCGTAGATGGGGCCCGACAGCGCGAACTGGTACCCCTTCATCCAGCGGGCGTCCTCGTCGTCGTCCTCGGCGAGCTCGCGGGTGGGGCCGAGGAGCTCGAGGGCGTGCTCGTGGAGCCGCACGTCGAGCTCGGACCAGAACACCTTGGTGAGGCTCGCTTCGGCGCCGATCTCCTCGCCCCCGGTCATGCGGGTCACGGTCCAGAACGTCTGCCACCGGTACGCCTCGGCGTCGATCCAGGCGCGCACGACGTCGTCGGCGAGCCGAGGGTCGGCGGCGTCGCGCCGGGACCGGTACAGCGCGAGGAGGTGGTCGGCGCCGGCGAGGAACCGGCCGGGGCTGCGCAGGGTGAGGCCGCGCTCGGCGCCGGCGGTGGCCATCGCGACGTGCCAGCCGTCATGCACCGCGCCGAGGACATCGTGGTCGGGGACGAACACGTCGTCGAGGAACACCTCGGCGAACCCCTCGTCACCGTCGAGGCGACCGAAGCCCCGGACCGTGACGCCGGGCGCGTCGAGGGGCACCAAGAAGTAGGTGAGGCCGCGGTGCCGCTCCGCGTCGGGGTCGCTGCGGAAGAGACCGAAGAGGTGGGTACAGAAGGCGCCCCGCGTGGTCCAGGTCTTCTGCCCCGAGAGGCGCCAACCGCCGGCGGCGTCGTCGCGCGCGGCCCGGCTCTGGATGCCCGCCAGGTCGCTGCCGGCGTTGGGTTCGGACCAGCCCTGGCACCACAGGTCCTCGGCCGCGGCCATGCGGGGCAGGATCCGGTCCTGTTGCTCGGGGGTCCCGAACTCGAACACCGTCGGGGCGAGGAGGAAGATCCCGTTCTGGGTGACGCGCTGGGGGCCACCGGCGCGGTAGTACTCCTCCTCGAAGATCAGCCACTCCATCGGTGACGCGCCGCGCCCGCCGTAGCGTTCGGGCCACGACACGACCGCCCACCGGGCGTCGAAGAGGGCCCGTTCCCAGTCGAGGTGGGCCGCGAACCCGGCTCGGGTGTCGCCCGACGGGAGGCTGCGGGGCACGTTTGCTTCGAGCCACGCCCGGCACTCGGCGCGGAACGCCTCCTCGGCGGTGGTGAACGTCAGATCCATCGCGGCGGGAGACGCTACCGGCGCGCCGCTCGGGCCAGCGCGGCGGGGTCTTGGTAGTACTCGCGCCACCACACGATCCGGCCGTCGCGCAGCTCACACGCGCTCATGCC
>DAIMHT010000349.1:0-2164 GCA_036723155.1 Actinomycetota bacterium | reverse complement strand
TCCTCACCGTGTGCCGACTCCGCGAGGTACTGGTCTCGGTACCACTCCATCGACGCGGTGGTCAGGAAGAAGCCGGCCGCGTTCTCGCGCTTCGACGGGTAGTCGTGGCGGGCGGCGCTGACATCGGTGACCGGGTAGACCAGCAGCTGGTAGCTGAGGTGGGGACCGCCGCGGTCGCGAGCCATCTGCGCCAAGACCGCGCTGAGGTTGCCGCCCGCGCTGTCACCAGCGACCGCGAGCCGGGCCGGGTCGATCCCCAGCTCGCCGGCGTGGTCCGCGACCCAACGGGAGGCCGCGTAGGCGTCGTCGGCGGCGGCGGGCCAGCGGTGCTCGGGCGCGAGCCGGTAGTCCACCGAGACGACCACGGCGTCGATGGCGTTGGTCAGGCGCCGGCAGCCGCCGTCGTGGCTGTCCAGGTCGCAGATCACCCACCCACCACCGTGGAAGTAGACGACCCCGGGTCGAGATTCGGCGGCGCCCTTCGGGTGATAGATCCGAACCGGGATCTCGCCATCGGGTCCCGGGATCATGCGGTCCTCGACGGCACCGACGGGTTCGACGTCAGGGAGTCGCGGGAGCGCCTTGGCCTGCTCGCGGGCGTCGGCCGCCGACGCGGCCAGCTCGACCTTCGGGAACGTCTGGTCCAGGACCTCGATGAGGGCCGCCGCGGCAGGATCGATCGGCATCGCCGCGGGACATTAGTGGCGGTGCTGACGGGTCGTCAGGGCCGTCGGTAGCCTGCGGCCCGAAGAGGAGGAGGAGTCGTGCGCGCCGACGAGCGGTGGGTGAGCATCCCGGGTCTCGTGCGGGCCCGGGCGCAGGACTTCGCTGACCAGGACGCGATCGTCGACGAGGCCGGCGTCCACCTCGCCTACCGCGACCTCCTGCCGCTCATGGTGCGGTCGACGAAAGCCGCGATCGCCTCCGGGCTCCAACCGGGCGACCGGGCGTCGATCTGGGCCCCCAACCTCCACGAGTGGATCGCGGCTGCGCTCGGGATCCTCGGCGCCGGGGGAGTCGTGGTCCCGCTGAACACCCGGTTCAAAGGAGCAGAGGCGGCCTACGTGCTCGGCAAGAGCCGGGCGCGGACGCTGTTCACGGTGAACGGCTTCCTCGGCACCGACTACGTCTCGATGTTGCAAGACGCGAACGTCGAGCTGCCCGCGCTCGAGCACGTGGTCGTCCTGCGCGGAACGGTGCCCGATGGAAGCGTCGGGTTCGACGACTACCTCGCGGCTGGTGACGAGATCAGCGACTCCGACGCCCTGTCGCGCATCGACGACATCGACAGCGACGACGTATCCGACATCATCTTCACCTCGGGGACGACCGGACACCCGAAGGGCGCGGTCGTCACGCACGGACAGTCCTTGCGGGTCTACGAGGCGTGGACCGACGTCATCGGCCTCCGCGCCGGCGACCGGTACTTGATCGTGAACCCGTTCTTTCACACCTTCGGGTACAAGGCGGGCTGGATGTCGTGCATCTTGCGCGGCGCGACGATCGTGCCGTTCCAGGTGTTCGACGTCCCGAAGGTGCTGTCGATGGTCGAACGGGAGCGGATCAGCGTCCTTCCCGGACCGCCCACATTGCTGCAGAGCATCCTGGACGAGCCCGACCGGTCCCGGTACGACCTCTCGTCGTTGCGGCTCACGGTGACCGGCGCCGCGGCCGTCCCGGTGAAGCTCATCGAACGGCTGCGGGATGAGATGACGTTCGAGACCATCATCACCGGCTACGGGCTCACCGAGACCACCGGCACGGCCGCGATGTGCCGCCATGACGACGACCCCGAGACGATCGCCAACTGGTCCGGGCGGGCGATCCCCGACACCGAGCTCCGCGTCGTCGACGACGATGGACAGGAGGTTCCCAACGGTCAACCCGGGGAGGTGATGGTCCGCGGGTACAACGTGATGCGGGGCTACTTCGAGGAACCGGCCGAGACCGCGGCGGCCATCGACGCCGAGGGTTGGCTCCATACCGGTGACGTCGGGGTCATGAACGCCCAGGGCTACGTGCGGATCACCGATCGTATGAAGGACATGTTCATCGTCGGGGGGTTCAACGCCTACCCGGCTGAGATCGAGAATCTGCTCCTCGCCAACGACGCGGTCGCGCAGGTCGCGATCGTCGGCGTGCCCGACGATCGGCTCGGGGAGGT
>DAIMHT010000348.1:0-2175 GCA_036723155.1 Actinomycetota bacterium | reverse complement strand
CCGATCGGACGTTGGGATCGGGATCGGCCGAGGACCGGATGGACGACCTGCGCGCCGTCGTCGAGGCGGCCGACGTGCACGACGCAGTCCTGATCGGCCTCTCCGAGGGTGGCCCCCTGGCGATCCTGTTTGCCACGACCTACCCGGAGCGTGTGGGAAGGCTGGTGCTGTGGGGGACCTTCGCGCGGCTCCTCGACGCTCCGGACTACCCGAGCGCGCTCACGGCGGACCTCGCCGACGCCTTCATCGCCCAGGTCAAGGAGCAATGGGGCTCCGGTCGGGCGTTGCGAAACTTCGTGCACCACCTTCCCGACGATGCCGCGACCGATCGGGTGATGGCGCGCTACGAGCGTCAGACGGCCACCCCCGGTGTCGTCTCGGACGTGCTGTTCCACAACACGCGCATGGATGTTCGCGGAGCGCTCTCAGCCGTTCAAGTTCCGACCCTGGTCGTGCACCGAAGCCACGACCCGCTCGTCAGCATCAAAGATGCCCGCCGCATGGCCGAGGGCATCCCCGGCGCTCGCTTCGTCGAGCTTCCCGGGGACTGGCATGTCAACGGACAAGTCGGTGGTGACGACGAGATCTTCGACGTCATCGGTGACTTTCTCACCGAGGGTGAGCCGGCTCGGGAGCGGCATTTTGATCGGGTGCTGGCCACCGTGCTCTTCACCGACATTGTCGATTCGACGAATCGGGCCATGACCGTTGGCGACCGGTCCTGGCGAGCGCTCCTCGAGCGTCACGACGACGCGGCCCGCCGCGAGATCGACCACTTCGGCGGCATCTTTGTCACTCGCACGGGCGACGGCCTGCTCGCGACCTTCGATGGGCCGGGCCGAGCGGTTCGCGCGGCCCAGACCATCGCCGACCGGGTCAAGCCGCTGGGGATCCAGATCCGGGCCGGTCTGCACACCGGCGAGATCGAGCGGCGCGACGACGACGTTGCTGGCATCGGGGTCCACATCGGCTCTCGCATTTGCGCCTTGGCGGGCCCCGACGAGGTGCTGGTGTCCAACACGGTCAAAGACCTGGTCATGGGGTCGGACATCGAGTTCGCCGACCGTGCGGTGCATGACCTCAAGGGCGTGCCGGGCAACTGGCAACTCTGGGCCGCGGTCTGACGCGCGGCCTGTCACACCGCGAGTCGCGGTTCTAACCAGGGTGAGTCAGCGACTCCGGCCCCAGCGACGGTTCGGCGTCCGTCCTGGCCGGGCGTCAGGCGCGACCTCCCGATAGGAGTCGCGCATGCAGCGAGCGCATGGCCGGTACCCCGCGGCTTCGGCGGTCGCGGCGTCGGAGAAGAAGACGCGGTTCTTCTGGTAGGTGCCCTTTTCGAGTCCCACTCGTGGAGCACGGCAGTCGAGCCGGCCATAGAGGCGGGTCTTCGCGTTGCCCCCCAGGGTGCCCGGCTCGGTGCTGGCGTAGAAGCCGGCGGGACCGAGGAGGCGAAACGTCTTCATGGTCCTTCAAGTATGTCCTTGGCGCGGGCAGCACTGTGACCGCGGTCACGATACGCACCGTTCATGGATCCGTCGCGCCGCTGTCGCACGACCGTGACGTTCTGGACAACGGTCGCGTCGACACTGTGTTCGAGCGATCGTAAGAGGAAGGAGCGAACGATGCCTGACGTCATGCCGTCATCCTGGTTCATCAGCCGGCGGGTGGAACTGCCACTGGCTACGGCCGCCACCGCGTTGGACGAGCTCGTCGAGCACCGTCGGCGCGACGGAGTGAGTGACTCGGTGCCGCTCACCGACGGTCTGGACGTCTGGCCGGCCGTCGCCCTCCCGGGCACCGCACGCTGTCTCGACGCGCGCTTACGTCTCGGCGGCCTGGCTCGACCGCTGCGGGTCGAACTGGAGCTGAGCCCGTGGTCGCGGGCCGAGTCTGAGGTCGGGATCCGACCCCCGCGACGGCGATGCCCCGGCGGGGCCGAGCGGTACTGGGCCGGGGCCAGCGATGCCCTCGACGCGTTGAGCACCACCTTGCCGTCCTTCGCGTCCGCACCGCCGCGGGTGCTCGCGCGATGGCGGGAAGCCTCGTAACCCTGGATCTTGCTCCGGCCCGTCTCGCGGCCCCAGCCCGCGAGTCGGGCCTGGACCTACCGGGGCCGGTCCCCGATGATGCTGGCGCGCTCCACGATGCGCACTTCGGGCCAGTAGTCGCTGACGG
>DAIMHT010000347.1:0-2185 GCA_036723155.1 Actinomycetota bacterium | reverse complement strand
CGGGCCAACGCGGCGCCCGCGGCCTTCAGCTGCTCGGGGTCGACCGTGGCGCCGGGCTCCGCGGCCACGACCGCGGTGACCGCTTCGCCCCACCGGTCGTCGGGGACACCGACCGCGACGCAGTCGGCGACGGTGGGGTCCAGCTTGATGGCCTCCTCGACCTCTTCGGGGTAGATCTTCTCGCCGCCGGAGTTGATGCACACCGAGCCTCGCCCCAGCAGCGTGATCGTCCCGTCGTCCTCGACGGTCGCCCAGTCGCCGGGCACCGAGTAGCGCACCCCGTCGAAGAACCGGAACGTGCCCGCGGTCTTGTCGGCGTCCTTGTAGTACCCGGCCGGGAGATGGCCGCCGAGCGCCAGCATGCCCTGCTCGCCCGAACCGGGCTGCACCTCGCGCCCGTCAGCGGCGAGCACCTTGGTGCGGGGCCCGACCCGGAACCGGGCGGTGCGCGCCTTGTCTCCCGGTGCGGTGATGCTGCTCGCGAAGCCGATGCCCTCACTCGAGCCCAGACTGTCGAGCAGGAGCATCGACTGTCGGGCTTGGAGCTCCGACTTGACCTCGGCGCTCCAGATCACCCCGCTGCTGATGATCAGCCGGACCGACGACAGGTCGTACGGCGCGCCACTGGTCTCGGCCGCCTCCAAGGCGCGCACCATCGGCTTGGCGAACGCGTCACCGACGATCGCCAGCTGCGACACGCCCTCTCGGGCCACGGTTCCCCAGAGCTCGTCGGCGTCGAAGTGGCGGCTCTCCAAGGTGACGATGCTTCCCCCGAGGAACAACGACTGGATGCTGGTCATCACCCCGGTCCCGTGCATCAACGGCGAAGCGGGGAGGTGCGTGGGTGCGGCTCCGGTCGCCACGATGCGAGCCGCGGCGGCGCCGGCCTCCTCCGACGTCTCGGGCAGCGTCTCCCCGAAGAGCGGGTAGGTGTTCTCGCCCAACGAGCCGTAGAAGTCCTCATTGCGCCACATCACGCCCTTCGGCATGCCGGTCGTCCCGCCCGTGTACAAGAACCACAGGTCGTCGCCCGACCGCGCGATGCGGGACGCGGGCTGGTGGGCGGCGAGGAGCTCCTCGAACGGCACCGCCCCGTCGAGCAACGGGCTGCCGTCGTCGACCTGCACCAGCAGCCGCAGCTGGGGGAGCCGGTCGCGTGCCGCGGCGACCTGTGGCGCCAGCGCGCCGTCGAAGACCAGGACCTCGGCGTCGGCGTTGTCGAGCAGATAGGCGAGCTCGTCCTCGAGGTACCGGTAGTTCACGTTCACGTGCACGGCGCGCGCCTTCAGCGTCCCGTACATGGCCTCGAGGAACTCGTTGCTGTTGTACAGGTACAACGCGACCTTCGAGCCCGGCTCGACGCCGTACGCGGCGAGGGCGCTCGCGAACCGGGCCGCCCGCTCGTCGAACTCCTTCCAGGTGCGTCGCCGTTCGCCCTGCACGAGCGCGGTGCGCTCCGACAGCGCGTCGCAGACCGATTCGAAGACCGTCGCCAGGTTCCAGTCGGGCATAGCGCTCCCGGATCGATGTGGGCGGGAGCATACGCTCGCCCCGTGACGAGTCGGGGGGGCCAGCAGCGCATCCCCCGGCCACCCTCGGCCCGGCCCGGCGCGCCCGCCCCGTGGGCGCACCTGACCCCGGACGAGCGACGCTTCACCGTCGCCGAGGTCCGCCGGGCCTGTCGGCAGCTGCCCCCACCGCAGCATCCGCCGCCGCCGCCCACCGCCCGTCCCGCGGCGGTGCTCGTCCCGATCTTCGAAGCGGACGGCGAGGCCCGGATCATCCTCACCAAGCGACCTGAGACCATGCCGTCGCACCGGGGCGAGATCGCCTTCCCCGGCGGCAAGCTCGAAGCGGAGCAGGACGGCTCGCTGCGCGACGCGGCGTTACGGGAGGCGCACGAGGAGATCGGCCTCGATCACCACGACGTCGACGTCGTCGCCGAGCTCGACAGTCTCACCACCGTGGCGTCCCGGTTCGTGCTCACCCCGTTCGTCGGGCTGCTCGACAGTCGCCCCGAGCTGGAGCCCGACCCGTCGGAGGTCGTCAGCGTCTTCGACGTCGCGATCTCCGAGCTGCTCCGCGACGACGTCTACCGCGAGGAGCGCTGGGACATCCCCGCTGACCTCGGGATCACCCCGGGACGGGACCGGGCCATCCACTTCTTCGAGCTCACCGGCGAGAC
>DAIMHT010000346.1:0-2203 GCA_036723155.1 Actinomycetota bacterium | reverse complement strand
GCGTCTGGTGGGACCGCTTCGCCGTGTTCGTCCCGGCAGCGTGTGTCACGCACGTTTTGGTGACGCGACTGTTCGGTGGCTACGGGCGGTGGTGGCGCCACGCCAGCATCGACGAGGCCCGCCGGCTGGTGCTCGCCGGCCTCGTCTCCGCGGTGGTGCTGGTCGTGGCGTTCGGGTGGGGATCGCAGCAGATGCCGCTCTCGGTGCTGCTCGCCGGTCCGCTGCTGGCCACGGCGCTGCTGGGCGGCGTGCGGTTCCAGTCGCGGCTGTTCGGGTTCCACCACGGCCAGGAGTCGCCGGGGGGCCTGCGGGTGGTGGTCGTCGGCGCAGGAAAGACCGGCGCGGGCGTGCTGCGGGAGATGCGCCAGAACCGGCGCTCGGGGTTCGTCCCGCTCGCCGTGCTCGACGACGACCCGGCGCTGCATCGGCGCTCCCTGCACGGGGTTCCGATCGTCGGGGGCATCGACCGGCTGGGCGAGCTCATCCACCAGCGTGACGTGCACCTCGTGCTGCTGGCGATCCACTCGGGCGGCCCCGAGCTCGCCAGGCGCGTCGCCGACGCGGCGAACGGCAGCGGGGTGCCGATCCGCCTCGTCCGGAGCGCAAGCTACTGGGTGCACGGCGCGCCGCTCCAGAATCTGCGGGCCTTGAGCATCGAGGACCTGCTCGGTCGACACCAGGTGCAGATCGATCTGACGCCCGTCCACGAGCTCCTACGGGGTGCCCGGGTGCTCGTGACCGGTGGCGGCGGATGGATCGGCGCGGAGATCGCGCGTCAGGTCAGCGAGTTCGAGCCGGCGGCGTTGGCGCTGCTCGACCACGACGAAACCCATCTCCACGACGCGACGCACGGGCTCGACAAGGCGGAAATGCTGCTGGTCGACGTGCGCGATCCCGCGGTGCTGCGTGACGCCTTCGCGGCGTTTCGCCCCGAGATCGTGTTCCACGCCGCGGCGCACAAGCACGTGCCGATCCTCGAGCATCACGCCTGCGAGGCGGCGCGCACGAACGTGATCGGCACCGCGAACGTCGTCGACGCCGCCGCTCGGGTCGGCGTGCGGCGGTTCGTGCTTATCTCAACCGACAAGGCGGCCCGGCCGACCAACGTCATGGGGGCCTCGAAGTGGCTGGCCGAGCAGATCGTGCTCGCCCGGGCGCCCCTCGGCTCGTCGTATTGCTCGGTTCGCTTCGGGAACGTGCTCGGCAGTCGAGGCAGCGTGGTCCCCACGTTCCAACGCCAGATCGATGCCGGCGGTCCGGTGACGGTCACGGATCCGGCGATGACCCGCTTCTTCATGAGCGTGACCGAAGCGGTCCGCTTCGTGCTGCTGGCGGGCGCAACGGCCGAGGGACCGGCCGTGCTGGCGCTCGAGATGGGGGAGCAGGTGAGCATCGGTGAGCTCGCCGAGCGGATGGTGCGGCTCTCCGGGTATCGGGCTGGACACGACATCGAGATCGAAGTCGTCGGTGCCCGCCCGGGCGAGAACCTCACCGAGGTGGTGGTCGGTCCGGCCGAGCAGGCCGTCCGCAGCGACGACGGGCCGCTCATCGCGATTTCGCCGGTTCGGCTTTCCCCGGCGGGTGTCGAGACGACGGTCCAGCAGCTGACGGCGCTCGCCGCGGCCGGCGACGACGCCGGGGCCCGGACGGTTCTGCTCGAGGTGGCGGCGCGCGTCGCCCGAGCCCGCACCGCGTAGCACCGCGCGAAGCCTCAGCGGGCTCGCACCTAGCATCGGCCGGTGCCCATCGGCCCTGTCCTCGTCGCGGTCGTGGCCGGGGACCGGTGGCTCCTCGCCTTCAGCCTGGCCACGCTCGCGGTCCTCGCTGTCGGCTCCTTCGTGCGACGGGTCGCCCGGATCGGGGCGGCGCGGGCGCGCCGAGGCGAAGCGCCGAGCACGCCGGGGGTCCGACGCCGAGCCGGGGTGGTGATCGCGCTCGGGCTGGTGATCGGCTATGCGACCTCGCCGACGTTGGCAGAACACGCACTGGTCCTGGTCGGTGGCGCCGTCGCGCTCGCCGTGGTGGGCGTGCGGGTCGAACGTCGACCGGAAGCCGATCGGCTCGTCGCCGTCGCCATCGTCGTCGCCGCCG
This sequence comes from Actinomycetota bacterium, assembly GCA_036723155.1. GTDB lineage: Bacteria > Actinomycetota > Acidimicrobiia > IMCC26256 > PALSA-555 > PALSA-555. The sequence goes on along the minus strand of DAIMHT010000346.1, from coordinate 112 downwards.
CGCTCGCCGTCGCGTTCGGGGTTCGGTTTGGCCCCACGGGGGTCGGGGTCGTCGATGCGGTTGGGGCCCTTGTCCTCATCGCGTGCGTCACGGGGGCCCTGGACGGGCTCGG
>DAIMHT010000345.1:0-2203 GCA_036723155.1 Actinomycetota bacterium | reverse complement strand
GCGCTCCCGGCCCGGGATCCGGACGCTCGAGCCCGCCTCGCCGGGATCGCGGGGCAGGTCCGTCCGACGGTCCTGGCCCGGGACCGGACGTTGGTCATCCCCGGTCCCCTCCGGGAGGTCCTCCCCGACGGGCTGGTGCGGGGCTCGGTGCTCGTGGTCGAAGGCGACGTCGGTGCCGGTGTCACCTCGGCCGCCTTGTCGTTGTGCGCGGCGGCGACGGCGGTGGGCGAATGGGCCGCCGCGGTTGATCTCCACGGCACGTTGGGAGGCGAAGCCATCGCCGAGCTGGGCGTCGCCCCGGAGCGCTTCGTCGTGGTCCGGCGGGTTCCCCCCGACCGCTGGGCCACGACGGTCTCCGTGCTCCTCGACGGGATGAGCGTGGTGGTGGCCGACGTGCCGCGCCATGTCCGCGCCGCCGATGCGCGGCGACTCGTGGCCCGAGCACGCGAGCGCGACGTGGTGCTCGTGCCCGTGCTCTGGCCTCCGGGGCACTGGCCGGCGACCGCCAGCCGCCGCTTGCACGCCGACGGCCGCTCCTGGCCTGGTCTGGGTCTCGGGTCGGGTCTGTTGACCTCGCGTCCACCGGTGGTTCGGATCGGCGAAGCCGACGGCACGACACGAGCACGCGGTGTCCTCGCCAGCTGAGCGCACGTTGTGCGTCTGGTGCCCCGACTGGCCGGTCGTCGTGGCCCGGCGCGCCCACCCGACGGCGACCACCAGCCCGGTGGCTGTCATCGAGCAGGGGGGTCGCGGGTTGGTGGTGCGAGCCGCGTCTCGAGAAGCCCGCGTCGAGGGTGTCACGCGAGGGTTACGTCGCCGCGAGGCTGAGGCTCGCTGTCCCGGCCTGGTCGTGCTCGACGCGGATCTCGCTGACGAAGCGCGCGCGTTCGAGGCCGTCGCTCGCACCACGGAGCTGATCACGCCCGGTGTCGTGCTCGAACGACCGGGGGTGCTGACGTTCCCCACCCTCGGTCCGTCCCGCTACTTCGGAGGAGATGACGGCCTCGGCCGTCGGGTGCTGGGCGCCCTGGTCGAGATCGGTGTCAGCGACGCCAGGGTCGGTGTCGCCGACGGTCCCTTCGCCGCCGGTCTGGCCGCTCGACGCGCGGCACCCGGGGCAGTGCTCGTCGTCGCGCCCGGAGACACGCCGACGTTTCTCGCCTCGTGGCCGGTGACGGCCCTCGACAACGACGAGCTCTCGGCCTTGCTGCGACGGCTCGGGCTCTCTCACCTCGGTGACTTCGCGGCCCTACCCCCGGCGTCGGTCCTCACCCGATTCGGACGGACAGGGGCGCGTGCCCACCGGCTCGCCCGAGGCCTCGACGAGCACACCGCCCCACCCACGCCGCCACCCCCGGAGCTGGTCGAGACCTGCGAGCTCGACCCTCCCGCGACCCGTGTCGACGAAGCGGCCTTCGCGGCGAAAGGTCTCGCCGACCGGCTCCTCGAACGGCTCGGAACGCTCGGGTTGGCGTGCACCCAGGTCGTGGTGGAAGCCGAGACCGAGCACGGCGAGCGCTTGTCGCGCTGCTGGCGCCATGAAGGCATGCTCACCCCCGCGGCGCTGGTCACGCGGCTGCGATGGCAGCTCGACGGCTGGCTGACCGGCCGGCACCACGACACCGATGAGGTCGACGACGACGCGACCGGCGGATTCATCCTCATACGGATCGCCCCCGACCGGGTCGTCCCGGCGGTCGGCCGTCAACTCGGCTTCTGGGGCGGTGACGCCGCCGCCGGCGATCGCGCGGATCAGGCTCTGGCGCGCCTGCAAGGCATGCTCGGACCCGACGCGGTCGTCACCGCGGCGCCGTGCGGAGGTCGCCTCCCCAGCGAACGGGTGCGTTGGGTCCCGTGGGGTGACGCCCGAGACCAAGATCCGAACCCGGAGCAGCCAGGCTGGCCCGGGACCGTTCCCGGCCCCGCCCCGGCCCGGGTCTATGAGCCGCGACTGGCCGCCGCGCTGCTCGACGCCCAAGGGGAACCCGTCACCGTGTCGGGACGCGGTGAGGCGTCGGCCGCACCGGCCCGCCTGATGGCCGAACCCGTCGGCGATGCCCCGGTGGTCGCCTGGGCCGGCCCGTGGCCCCAAGATGTGCGCTGGTGGGATCGGGTCTGGCGTCGACGTCGGGCGCTCTGGCAGGTCGTGGCCCGGACCGCGGAGGCCGACGTCGCCTGCCTCGTGGTGGTGGAAGGCGGCCGG
>DAIMHT010000344.1:0-2212 GCA_036723155.1 Actinomycetota bacterium | reverse complement strand
AGCTCGAAGGTGGTGCCGTCGGGGTCGGGGAAGAACAGTGCCCGCAACGACGGGAGGCCGGGACCCATGTCGAGCGTGGCCGGTGGCGAGTAGGGCGAGACACCGGCGGCGGTGAGCGCGTCGTAGTCGTGGTCGAGATCGTCGGTCACCAGGGCCAGCCGATAGAGGCCGAGGTCGGTGGCGACTCGCGGGCGCGGCGCGACCGCGACCGAGGTCAGCTCGATGGAGAAGACCTCGGGCCCGCGGGCATCGCTGAACGTGGACGCGGCCGTGGGTGACAGCCCGAGGACGTTGCGGTAAAAGGCCTGCGACGCCTCGAGGTCGGAGCAGCCCACGACGACGCCGGCGACCCGGGGTCGGTCGCGCGCCACGATCTCCAGCGGGGTCCCGTCGGGGTCAACGGCGTCCTCGGAGGCCAGGGATGCGTCGGGGTGGACGCCGACCCGCAGCCGTTGGAAGCCGCCGGGGTCTCGCGGGTGACTGGGCCCCGGAACCTTCCACTCGAGGAGGTCGAGCACCACCTCGTCGAGTCCACCGCCGCCGGTCATGATCCAGGCGTCCCATTGCGCCCGGTCCAGTCCGAACGCGGCGCCGGGCTGCGGGTCCCGGGGTGCGGTGCGCACCGACGCGGTGAGGCCGACCCGGTCCCGGTAGAACGCGAGCGCGGTCTCGAGGTCCGAGCAGTTGACGTTGACGTGAAAGATGCGACCGTGGATGCCCGCCATGGCGAGCGAGCGTAGAGGCGCCCGATCGGGTGCTCGAGGCGACGCCGGAGCCGCGGCATCGTTCGAATACGGTCCACGGATGCGCTGGACCGTGCACGGTGAGGAGACGATCTACGCCAGCGAGTGGGTCGAGCTGGCGTTGACCGACGTCGAGATACCAGGCGGTGAGCGCTTTCAGCATCACGTGGTGCGGGTCCCACAGGCCGCGTGCGGCGTCGTCGTCTCCGACGAGGCGCGGGGCGTGCTGTTGCTGTGGCGGCACCGGTTCATCACCGACACCTGGGGCTGGGAGATCCCCGCGGGGCGAGTGGAGCCGGGGGAGACGCTCGAGGCGGCGGCGGGACGGGAAGTGCTCGAAGAGACCGGGTGGAGACCGGGCCCACTCCAACCGTTGGTGAGCTACCAGCCGACGAACGGCCTGTCCGACCAGGTGTTCCACCTCTTCGTCGCCGCCGGCGCCGCGTACGTCGGGGAACCCAGCGACCCCGGCGAGGCCGAGCGGGTCGAGTGGGTCCCGATTGACGAGGTCCGGCGCGTCACCCGAAACGGCGACGTCGTCGACGGCTTGTCGCTCACCGCGCTCCTCTACGCGTTCCTCCACGGGCCGCTGGGCACCTGAACCGGCCGCGATCGGCCTCGCCGGGCCCCGCGCAACGCGGAACGCCAGACCGATCGGTCTGAGTTTCGACTACGTGAACAATCCCGCAGATGCCCGGGATTGCGTGGTCTCGAGACGACACTGGGCACCCCCGTTCAAGTCGGGGCCCTGACGCGACGATCCCCTTGGTTGCACGGGCCCCGGCCATTGGGGCGTGGGCCGAGGACGAGGATCACGGTGCGAAAACGGGTGATGGGGCTGATGGGCGCGGCGTTGTTCGCCCTCGTCGCGGCCGGATGCGGGTTGATCACGGCACCGCAAGCACAGTCGGTCCAGTGGCTGGTCTACGGCGACTCGCTGTCGGAGCAGTCCGCCCCGTACCTCGCCCAGAGCGGGACCGTCGGGAGCCGGTACTTCGGCGGCACCGCGCCGTGCAACTGGGTCGCGGGTCTGCCCAACGACCGGGCCAGCTTCACCCCCACGAAGGTGTTGGTGCAGTTCATCGGGAACCTTCCCCCCGCGTGCATGACCGGCCGCGATCCCAAGACCGCCTACGAGCAGGACCTGACGAAGATCGTGAGCTTCTGGAAGGCGCAGAACGTCCCCGTCGTCATGATCATCTCGCCACCGACCGAGACCGATTCGCTGGCCTGGGCCCGTCAAGCCGAGCAGGACGTCGCCGCGAACCTCAACATCCCGATCAACAACGCCGGGCAGGCGGTGCTCACCGACACCGGCCAGTTCACCTTCTTCCTCCCGTGTCAGGTGTCCGAAGGCCCCGCGCTGGGCTGCGGGCTGGAGCAACAAAGCGGTGAGATCCGGGTGCGGAACGCCGACGGCATCCACTTCGCGACCGCGGGCTACTCGTCGGGCGCGGAGCGGTTCGCGA
>DAIMHT010000343.1:0-2226 GCA_036723155.1 Actinomycetota bacterium | reverse complement strand
GCCGAGGACGTCTTCCGCACCCTCGCCGTCGAGCCGACCGCGGAGCGGCGCCACAACCCCGGCCTCGAACCGGGCCGGGTCGACACCATCGTCGGCGGGTCCATCATCCTCGTCGCCACCATGCGAGCCCTCGACCTCGACGAGCTCCTCGTCTCCGAGGACGACATCCTCGACGGCCTCGCCCGAAGCATCACGTAACCACCCCCGATATCCACCACTTCGCGCGCCGCGGGGCGGACAATGCCCAAATGGCCGATCCCACCGGTGAGCCCGCTCGCGACTTCATCCGGGTCCTCACCACCATGACCGGAGAGGATCTGGAGCGCGTCGCGGCGGCGCTGGACTCCGACGCGATCTGCGACGAGGTCGACTGGTGGCGCGCCACGATCGCCATCGACAAGGTCCTGCGCCATCAGCACTGCACCCGCCGCGCCGCGCGCGCCGCGACCGGCGCCGCCCACGCGGTCCAAGACGCCGCCAGCCGGGCTGGGATCACCCTCCCCGACGCGCAGATCACGCGCGTCGCCCGCGCCGCGGCGGAAGTCGCCCGCGGTCTCGCCGCCGGCGCGCCGGCCCGTCCCGTCGTCGGCATGCTCCTCGAATACTGGGGTGAGATCACCAGCCCGGTCTGACCCCGCTCGGCTCGGCCGGCCCCGTCGGATCCGTGGGCGCCCGCACCCACCCGTAGGATCAGCGACCGATGGCCCTCACCGACCGGCTCCTCCTCGGCCCCGGACCCTCGAACCCCTACCCCGAGGCCACGAGCGCCTTCACCCGACCGATGCTCGGCCACCTCGACCCCGAGTTCCTCGCGCTCCTCGACGAGACCATGGAGCGCCTCCGGTTGGTGTTCGGCACCGAGAACCGGCTGACGTTCCCCGTCAGCGGCACCGGCTCCGCGGGGATGGAGGCCTGCTTCGTCAACCTCCTCGAGCCGGGCGACACCGCGATCATCGGTGTCAACGGCGTCTTCGGGGAGCGCATGTGCGAAGTCGCGCGCCGCTGCGGCGCCGAGATCGTCCGGGTCGAGGAGCCCTGGGGCCGCGCCCTCGACCCCGAGCATCTCCTCGAGGCCCAGCGTGCCCATCCCCGAGCCCGTCTCGTCGCGGTCGTGCACGCCGAGACGTCCACCGGCGTCGAGAACGAGATCGCCCCGCTCGGCGCGCTGCAAGCCACCGACACGTTCCTCGTCGTCGACGCGGTGACCAGCCTCGCGGGCATCCCGCTCGAGGTCGACCGGTGGGGCATCGACGCCTGCTACTCCGCCACCCAGAAATGCCTCGGCGTCGCACCCGGCCTCGCGCCGCTCACCTTCTCCGAACGGGCTCGGGCCCGGGTTCGGTCCCGGTCGACGCCACCCCAATCCTGGTATCTGGACCTCGGGCTCATCGAGCGGTACGTCGAGGGCGCGCAGCGGGCGTACCACCACACGGCGCCGATCGCCATGATCATGTCGTTGCACGCCGCGCTCGGCGCCATCCTCGACGAGGGCCTCGAGACGGTCTGGGCCCGGCACCGCCGCGTCGGCGCCCGGCTGCAGCACGAGCTCCCGCGCCTCGGGTTCCGGCTCCTCGCCGAGGAGTTCCACCGGCTGCCCCAGCTCACCTCGGCCGGGCTTCCCGAGGGCGTCGACGACGCCACCCTGCGCAAGGAGCTGCTCACCACCTCCGGCATCGAGGTCGGGGGCGGCCTCGGCGAGTTCGCGGGTCGGGCCTGGCGGATCGGGCTGATGGGCCACTCGGCCCGCGACCGCAACGTCACCACCCTCCTCGGCGCGCTGCGCGACCTCGTCTAGGTGCTCGGCGTCTCCACCGGGCGCAGCATCGTGTCCCGGTAGTAGCGCAGCTCCGCGATCGATTCTCGGACGTCGTCGAGCGCCCGATGCGTCTCCCGCTTCCCCGGCCGCTTCTTGTACACCTCGGGGTACCAGCGTCGGCACAGCTCCTTCAAGGACGACACGTCGATGCTCCGGTAGTGCAGATACGCGTCGAGCTCGGGGAGCTGGCGGTCGAGGAACCGCCGGTCGACCCCGATCGAGTTGCCGCACAGCGGCGCGGTGCTCGGCTTCGGGACGTGCCGCGCCACGTAGGCGAGGGCCTGCTGGCCCGCCTCCGCCAGTGACACCGTCGACGCCTCGATCTCCGGGATCAGCCCCGACTTGGTGTGCATGGCCCGGACGAAGTCGTCCATCTCGGCCAGCGCCGCCGGCGGCTGATGGACCACGAC
>DAIMHT010000342.1:0-2237 GCA_036723155.1 Actinomycetota bacterium | reverse complement strand
CGGAGGAGCACGATGGGCTGGTTCGTGGGGACCTCGACCCGGACCCCCACCAGCGACATTTGGATCACTGGCGGCGCCTTTCGATCATTACCCCGAGCAGCAGTCCGACCCTAGCATCGGCTTCCTGCGATCCGGTGTCCCGAATCGGGCGGGAATCGGCGTGTCGCTGCCGATCTCGGGGTCGCGGCGAGGCGGTCACGGAGCGTCTCCGGGGGCGGTCGCGTCGTAGAGGCTGAGGTACGCGTCGGGGTTCTCGGTGAGGGGCGCGCGGTCCGCGGTGACGACCACCGGCAGGTTCCGGTACCGCTCCTGGAAGTGCAGGCCGTACCCGAGCAGGAACGCGTCGCCGGGAACTTCGATGCCGCGGTACCGCAGCTCGAGCGGGACGATGCGCCGCTCGGCCCGGTCGAGGAGCGTGCACACCTCGAGCCGGCGGGGGCCGCGGTCGCGGACATGACCGAGGAGGTACGCGAGCGTGAGCCCGGTGTCGACCAGGTCCTCGACGAGGATGACGTCGCGGCCGGCGACGTCGATCGCGAGGTCCTGGAGGATCCGGACCCGGCCGCTGTCGGGCGCGTACCGGGAGATGGCGAGGAAGTCGAGCTCCACCTCGATGCCGGTGACGGCGCGGGCGAGGTCGGCGAGAAAGATCAACGCCCCTTTCAGCACGCCGACGAGCACGACCCCGTCGGGATGGTCGGACGCGATCTCGGTCGCGAGCCCTTCGACGCGGGCGCGGAGCGCGTCCGGGTCGAGGAGCACCCGGGGCGGGTTCGTCACTCCCGGAGGGTGCCGCGCAGGGCTTGGCGCAGCATGGCGGTGCGCAGCCGGCTGGCCAGGCGGGCCAGCTCCTCGAGCTCGTCTTGGAGCCGGGCCCGCGCCGCGGGGTTGCGTTTGCGCCGATACGGGAGCAGCACCTGGCCGAACAGGATCGCTTCGCGTTCGGCGAAGTGCTGGTACATGCGCAGATGCCGGGCGGTGACCCCACGGGCGTAATAGGCGGCGCCGATCTGGGCGATCTCGAGGGCCTCGTCGTCGTAGAGCGCGGCCTCGCCGCGCCCCGCGACCGGAGCGAGGAGCCCGTACCCCTCGAGCTCGTCGAGGGCCTGGCTCCCCAGCCCCGATTCGCGCAGCAGCTCGGCGCGCGTCAACCCCTCCCCGGGGGGCTCGTCATCGGTCTTCGTGACCGCGCCGAGGTCCTCGTCGAGCCCGTCGAGGGGCAACGTCAGCGCCCCGTCGTCGGGGTCGGGACGTCGCTCCCGGGGGGCGACGGTCACCGGCGCGCGCGGTTCCGGGAGGGGACGCGACGGCCGGTCACCGTTCGACGCCTCCAGGGGTGGCGCGCCGGGCCCCCCGAACCGGTCGAGGCGCTCTTTGATCACCCGCAAGGGGAGGAAGTGCTCGCGCTGGTGGAACAGGATCCAGCGCAGCCGCTCGAGGTCGGGGCCGTAGAAGCGCCGGTACCCCGATGGTGTGCGTTCGGGGTCGATCAGCCCTTGGCTCTCGAGGAACCGGATCTTGGAGACGGTGACGTCGGGGAACTCGTCTTGGAGGTGGGCGAGGACCTCCCCGATCGAGAGGTGGCTGCCGGTCGTTTCCGGCACGCTCAGGCGCTCGCCTCGGCCCGCCCGCCGAGCAGGAAGGTGAGCACGAACCGGCCGATCTGCACCTCGGACATGTCGGTCAGCTCGGCGGTGTCGATGCGCTCGCCGCGCACGTACGTCCCGTTCAACGAGCCGGCGTCGCTGATCGTGTACCCGTCGGGGGTGCGTTTGATCAGCGCGTGGCGCCGCGAGACGGTGACGTCGTCGAGGAACAGGTCCGAGTCGGGGTGCCGGCCGATGCTGGTGGTGGCGGCGTCGAGCGCGAAGGTGCTCCCGGCGTTCGGGCCTCGCCGCACGACGAGGATCCCGAGGTCGGTGGGGATCTCGTCGAGGAGGCTCCCGAGCTCGGCTTCGAGCTCCTGGCGGTCTTCGAGCAGCGCCAGCGACGCGGTGGTCTCGTCGGGGTCACCGAGCGTGGCGCCACACGAGGAGCAGAAGTTCGCGCCCGCCTCGTTGTCGTGGCCACACCGATGGCATTGCATCACTCGAGGGTACCGACGGCCCCGAGAGCCTTCAACGACCCTGGGTCGCTCAGCCCTCGTCGACGAGGTGCTGGTAGGCGGCGGCGTCCATCAGCGCGTCGAGCTCGGCGGGGTCCGCCAGCGTGATCGTGAACACCCAGCCCTCGCCGTA
>DAIMHT010000341.1:0-2238 GCA_036723155.1 Actinomycetota bacterium | reverse complement strand
GAGGAACTCGAGCAGGGCGGCGTAGCCCTCGTCCCGGTGCGGGATGCTGCGACGCCGTTCCAGGTAGTCGCGGGCGTGGGTCGCCTCGGTCCAGAGGTTGACGGTCATGGCCCCACGGTCCGTTCCCGGGGGGCGCGGTCGCGCAGCCGCACCAGCTTGTTGACCGCGTTCAGGTACGCGCGAGCCGACGCCTCGACGATGTCGGTGGCGAGCCCGCGTCCCGACGCGGTGTGGCCGTCGGCTTGGAGCTGGATGACCACGTCGCCGAGCGCGTCGCCGCCGCCGGTCACCGACGACACCTTGAAGTCCAGGACGGTCCCGGTCACACCGGTCGCCTTGGCGATCGCGGCGATGACCGCGTCGACCATCCCGTTGCCTTCCGCCTCGGCGTCGACCTTGCCGTCACCGTCGGTCAGCACGACCTTGGCGACAGGGGTCGACTGGGTGCCGCCGTGCACGTCGAGGCTGGCGATCGCGTACCGGTGCACGGCGGCGGTCCCGAGCTCCTCGGCCACGATGGCCTCGAGGTCGACGTCGGTGAGCTGGACCTTGCGGTCGGCGAGCTCCTTGAAGCGCCGGAACGCCTGGTTGAGGGCGTCGCCCTGGAGCCGCAACCCCATCTTCTCGAGCGTGTCCGAGAAGGCGTGGCGGCCCGAGTGCTTGCCCAGGACGATCTGGGCGGCCTCCTGGCCGACGGTGGAGGCGTCGATGATCTCGTACGTCTCCCGGTCCTCGAGCACGCCGTGCTGATGGATGCCGGCCTCGTGCGCGAACGCGTTGCGGCCGACGACGGCCTTGTTGTACTGCACCGGGTAGCCGGTGAGGCGCGACACCAGGCGCGACGTGCGCGCCAGCTCCTCGGTGCGAACCCCGGTCTCGACGCCATCGAAGAAGTCGCGGCGGGTCTTGATCGCCATGACGATCTCCTCCAGCGCCGCGTTGCCGGCCCGCTCGCCCAGGCCGTTCACGGCACATTCGACCTGTCGGGCCCCGGCTCGTACGCCGGCGAGCGAGTTCGCGACCGCCAGGCCCAGGTCGTTGTGACAGTGGGTGGAGACCGTGTAGTCACCGTCGACCCGGTCGATGATGAGCGCGATCAGGCGTCCGAACTCCTCGGGGACGCCGTACCCGACGGTGTCGGGGATGTTCAGGGTGGTGGCCCCGTTGTCGACCGCGAGCTGCAGGACATCGCACATGAAGTCGACGTCGGAGCGGCTGCCGTCCTCGGGTGAGAACTCGACGTCGTCGGTGTAGGAGCGGGCCCGGCTGACCCCGGCGACGACCTCGGCTTTCACCTGGTCCTCAGTCATCCGCAGCTTCTTCTTCATGTGGATCAGCGACGTCGCGATGAAGACGTGGATGCGGGGATGCTCGGCGTGTTGCACCGCCTCCCAGGCCCGGTCGATGTCTTGGAAGCCGGTGCGGGAGAGCGCGGTGATGACGGGGCCGCGCACGCTGCGGGCGATCGCCTCGACGGCGTCGAAGTCGCCGGGGCTGGCGATCGGGAAGCCGGCCTCGATGATGTCGACGCCCAGGCGGGCCAGCTGGTCGGCGATCTCGAGCTTCTCGGCCACGTCGAGCGAGATTCCCGGCGACTGCTCGCCGTCACGCAAGGTGGTGTCGAAGATCTTCACCTGGTTCGTCATCACTGGCTCCCGTCTGGGTTTTCTTGCTCATTCCAAAGAAAAACCTCCCCGGCCCGAAGGCACGAGGAGGCGTCCGCGAGCACGACAGTGCTCGCCGCTACGTAAGGAGCAGGCTCTGGTGATCGATGATTCGGTGGGCGTGCTCAGACATCAACATCCATGATGACCGTGATCGCCGCGAATTACAAGTCAGTTCACGCGCGTCGTGCGACAATCAGCGGCGTGCGGCGCAGGACGGTGTGGCGAGCGTTGGGCCTCGGGGTCCTGGCCGGCACCGCGTACGCGGTGTGGCGGGCGATCGACGCGAACCGCACCACGACGGTGGGCTGGGAGCCCCAGCCGTCCCCGTTCCCGCCCCAGCCGCGGACCGCCGACCCGTCGACCGGCGCGACGGCACCGTGGGTGGAACCCGACGACGGGGTGTGCCCGTCGTCGCATCCGGTGAAGGCGAAGCTGGCCAGCGGCATCTATCACCGTCCCGGCGGTCAGAGCTATGACCGCACCCGCCCGGACCGCTGCTACCGGGACGGCTCCGCCGCGGAGGCGGACGGGCTGCGCGCCGCGAAGCGCTGAGTCGGGCTCAGTCGAGCTC
>DAIMHT010000340.1:0-2239 GCA_036723155.1 Actinomycetota bacterium | reverse complement strand
TCGGCGGTGTGGCGGTCGTTGAGCGTCCGGCAGGCGAGGGAGTAGGCGGCGCCGGCGTGGCGGCGGTACACCTCGGCGAACGCGTCCCGGTCCCACCGGCCGATGGCGACGACGAGGCCGGCGTCACTCACGTCGGTCGTCACACGGGTCCACACGATGTTCACTCCGTCGCCACGAGCGCTGATGGATCACTCTCGGAGCCTTTTGACGGCCCGGTTCAGGAACCGGGCATCCGGTCGCCGATCACCCCGTCGCGGGTCAGCCGGGCCAGCTCGGCGTCGGAGAGCCCGAGCTCGGCGCCGAGGATCTCGGCGTTGTGCTCACCCATCGTGGGGGCGCCGGCGCGGTGCTGGTCGGGGGTGAACGAGAAGCGCATCGGCCAGCCCGGGTACCGCCGCCGGCCGGTGCGGGGATGATCGAGCGGCACGTAGTAGCGCCGGGCGACGAGCTGGGGGTCGTCGAACATCCGGGGCACGGTGAGGACCCGGGCCGCCGGGACGTCGATCGAGCTCAGCTGTGCCACCGCGTCGTGGACGGCCTGCTGGCGGGTCCAGGCGGTCACGGCCTCGTCGAGCTGGTCGTGGCGCGCCCGGCGTCCCGCCGCGGTGCGAACGGTCGCGTCGTCGACCCAACCGTCGCCGGCGACGACGGCGGCGAACGCGGGCCACTGGGCGTCGTCGGCGACGGTGATCGCGACCCACTCCGGGCCCTCGTCGCCGGGCCGGCACGGATAGACCCCCTGGGGCGCGGCGTGCGGGTCCCGGTTGCCGCGACGCGGCACCGCCCGCTCGTGCGCCGACCATTCGACGACGAGCTCGGCGGTGAGGTTGGCGCCGGTCTCGAGCTGGGCCACCTCGATGAGCTGGCCCTCGCCGTGGCGGGCCCGATGTTCGAGCGCGGCCTGCACCGCCACCGCCGCGTGCATCCCGATCACCGGGTCGGCCGGGCCCCCCGGGTGCATGGGGCGGCTCGGGGGGCCCGTGACGCTCGCCATCCCCGTTGCCTGCTCGATGACCATCGCCCAGCCGACGTAGTCGCGCCACGGCCCCACCAGCCCGAACCCCGGCATCCGCACCATGATCACGTCCGGGTTGATGGCCTGCACCTGCTCGTACCCGAGCTCGAACTGCTCCACGACGCGAGCCGAGAAGTTCTCGAGGACGATGTCGGCCCCCTCGATCAGGCGGCGGAGCAGCGCCCGTCCGTCGTCGGTCGTGAGCTCGAGGGTGACGTTGCGCTTGTTCAGGTTCGTTCCCGCGAACACACCGCTGCGCTCGTACCAGTCGACGCCCATCTCCGGTCGGGCGCCGGAGAACCGGAACCCGTCGGGGCGGCGGATGGACTCGACTTTGATGACGTCGGCGCCGAGCGCACCGAGGTACATGGTGCAGTACGGGCCGGCCCAGAACGTCCCGAGATCTACGACCCGCAGCCCCGCGAACGGAAGCGCACCGTCGACGGGACCCGAGACGAGCGCCGAACGCGGTGCCGGCTCCGGCGCGGTCGTGTCGCGCTCACCAGGGGCGGGCGCGGGACCGGGCCGGCTCGCCGGGGTGGCCGAGAGCCGGTACGGGGGCCCGGGAATCGTGACACTCTCCGCGTCGACGAAGAACGGCCGTTCGCGGAACTGGGCGTAGCCGAGGAGCATGCGCCCATCCCCGACCGGGGCCGCGGGGACGCGGAACGCTTGGCTGAGCTCGACGATGTCGGCCGCGTCGCGTCCCCGAAGCCAGGGGTCGAGGCGGGCGTAGAACTCGTCGAGCAGCGGACCGCCGTCGGCGAGCTCGGTTTGGCGGGGGCCGAACTCGTCGAGCTCGAACATCGTGCACGCGTCGACGAAGTGCTGACCCGTCAACGCGTTGATCCCGACCCATCCGTCTCGGCAGCGGACGATTCCGGGGAGGGGGAAGTGGCGGGCTTGGGGTGGTGTCAGCCCTGCGGCGAGCAGGTCTTCCATCACCAGGTTCGGGTACGCGAGGGTTCCGACGAGACACTCCATCACCGCGAGGTCGGCGACCGTCGTCGTCTGTTGTTGCCGCGCACTCCGGAGCGCGGTGAGGGCCGCGGCGGCGGCGTACGTCCCCGCGGTGTACTCGTGGAGGCGGGCCCCGACCTGCACCGGATCGATGCCGGGAACACCGTGATTCGACACCCATCCTCCGAGGGCCTGCAGCACCAGCCCGCTGGTCGGCCGACCGACGTAGGGGCCCGACTGCCCGTACGGGGCGATGCGGACGAC
>DAIMHT010000339.1:0-2247 GCA_036723155.1 Actinomycetota bacterium | reverse complement strand
TCTCGGTGCCGCCGAGCGCCCGGAGGTTCGACGTGTCAGCCCCGGAGCAGAACGCCGGTGGCGCGCCCGTGACGACGACCGCCCCGGTTTCGTCATCAGCCTCCGCGGCGTGCACCGCGGCGACGATCTCATCGACCATCGACGCGCTCAAGGCATTGCGTCGCTCCGGGTCGTCGAGCGTGAGGACCCGCACCCCGTCGCGATGGTCGACGTGGACAGTCACGTCACTCGCCGTCGCGCACAACGGCCCGGGAGTGGCGGAAGAAGTTCTCGACGTCACGCTCGTAGCGGTACTCGGGGCGGCCGACGGTCGTCTGGAGGCGCAGTCCCCGGGCGAACTCGTCGACGGTGCCGGCGGTCGTGTAGCCGTAGCGGTAGCCGGCCTGGACGAAGGCGCCCGTGTCCACCCCCCGCCCGTAGCGCAGGAGCGAGACCACCTCGGGTGGGATCTCGACCAGCCGGAGGAGACGCAGCGGCTCCGCGGCGAGGCCGGTCAGCACCGGCGGCAGCGGCACCCGCCGCTTCCCGACGAGCGCGCACACCTCGCTCCACGGCATCGTGCCCGCGCCGGCCACGTTGAAGACCCCGGGCACGTCGCGCAGCGTCGCGAAGACCAGCGCCCCGATCACGTCGTCCTCGTGGACGAACTGCAGCCTCGGGTCGAAGCCGAACACCTCGGGCACGACCGGGAGTCGCAGCATGCGAGCCAGCGGTGACGACACGTGGTCCCCGAGCACGTTGGCGAAGTCCAGCTTCGTCACCGTGACGTGCGGGTTGTCCTCGGCGAAGTCCCCGACGATCGAGCCCGCCTCGAGCAAGGACCGCTCGACGCGGGTCTTGGGCGCATGGGACCGGCGCATCGTCTCGCGGAAGAAGTACGGGTCGTCGTAGCTCGAGCCGTACTCCAACGTGGCGCTCCGCAGCACCACCTTCCGGATCGTGCTGCCCGCCGCGCCCGCCGCCGCGAGCAGGTTCATCGTCCCGATGACGTTGATCTCGTGCAACGCCCGGCCGCTGTCCTTCGTCGAGTCGACGATCAGATGGGTGTGCAGGATCGTGTCCACCTTCGTCGCCCGCACGATCCGCTCCAGGATGGAGAACGACGAGTCGGCCCGGACGTACTCGGTGCGCTCCAACGGGACGACCGGCTCCTGGGTGTCGACCCCGACCACCAGCTCCACGCCCGGCTCCTGCTCGAGGCGCTGGGCGACCTTGCTGCCCCAGAAGGTCCCCAAGCCGGTGACGAGGATGCGCATCAGCCGAACCACACGCTGCGGCGGTTGCGCAGCATCTCGTAGACCGCCTCTTGGATCTGGGTGCGGATCCGCTCCGCGTACTCCATCACCTGGCTGCGGTTGTACCGCTCCTGGTTCGGTGCGGCGTCGAAGAACACCGGGGGCAGGACCCGGATGCGGAACTTCGACGGCAGCGGCACCACCAGCCCCAGCACCGGCCCGAACACGAACTGGTTCGCGGTCACCGGGAAGTACGGCAGGTTCATCAGCCGCGCCAGCCGGCTGGCCTTGTACACGATCGGCATCGCTTCCTCATTGCCGATGATCGCCAGCGGCACGACCGGCACCCCGGCCCGCATCGCCGTCTCCACGAACCCGCCCCGACCGAACCGCCGCAGCTGATACCGATCCCGCGCCAGCTTCCCGGTCCCCTTCGTCCCCTCCGGGAAGATCAACGCCAGTTGCTGCTCGTCGTGGAGCAGCCGGTACGCGTTCTCGGGATGCGCCGGCACCCCACCCGTCCGGGACCACAACGTGCCCACCACCGGCACCAGCCGGAACAAGTTGTCGGCCATCCCGTACACCGGACGGCCCAGCTCGGTCTCGATGCCGTGGATCACCACCGGCGCATCCGACGGGATCGCGCCCCCATGGTTCCCGACCAAGAGCGCACCCCCCTCGGACGGAATGTGCTCGAGCCCTTCCCACTCGGCCCGGAACCAGCGCCGATAGATCGGGTCGTAGAGCCTCCGGGCCACCGCGCGCATCCGCTCGCTGCGACCCCAGCCGTCGACGTCGCCCCGTCGCAGCCCGTCGTCGTCCTGGACCGGCGGACGAGGCACCGGGACCAGCTCGCCGCCGGTCAGCGTCGGGTCGGTCCAAGCAACATCGGGCGCCACAGACTGGTCGACGGGTTCGAGCGGCACCGGGCCAGTGAACCCGTCCGACACCGGGTCAGGCAACCCCAGCGGCGAATTTGGTGACTCGCAGGAGCCGACGAGGCCCCGAACCC
>DAIMHT010000338.1:0-2248 GCA_036723155.1 Actinomycetota bacterium | reverse complement strand
CGGTGATGTGAAACTGGTCCTCCTGCAGGGCGACATCTCGGGCGTGCACCCAGCCGGTGGTGCCGTTGGGCCGGATCGGGAGCAGCACCTGGAGCCAGGGCCCTTGTCGTTGCTCGACGAGGAAGACGAGCTCGACGGGCAGCTTGGGGTCGTTGTTTAACGGCCACGGGTTCGCGAAGCTCTTGGACGGGCTCGGCGAGGCCGGGGTGTCGTAGACCGCGATGTTCGGCACCCGGACCCGGGCGATCAGGCTGACGAACGACGGCAGGGTCGTCGGGGAGGTGCTCGGCGACGCGGTGGCCTTGCGGTCGAGCGTGGGGCGACCGCCGCCGCCGCACGCCGCGGCCAGCGCGGAGAGTGCCACCGCGGTGACGAGCAAGACGCGACGGCGGTGCTGCACGAACGGCGATGCTATCGGCCGACGCCTTCGGTCGGTCTTCGGCACGGCACGCGTCGACGACCGTCGCGCTCAAGGGGAGCGGCTGGATACCGTGGCGGCGTGGAAGGCGACGAACGCGACTGGGTGGAGCGCGGGATCTACGACCCCGACGTTCCGGGGGCTGCGGATCGCCTCGCGACGCTGCAGTACCTCTCGGCGCGGGGCGCGACGCTGGACGAGCTCGTCGCCGCCGTCGGCCCCGACGGGACGGCCCCGCACCGCCACGGGAGCGGCGGGCTCCCCGCCCTGGCCGGTCGGCTGCTCGAACGGCGCCGACCCCGGATCACGATTCGCGCCGCCGCCGAACGGGCCGGGATCTCCGTCGACCTGGCGCAGCGGATCATCCGCACCGCGGGCCTGGGCGAGCCGGGGCCCGACGAGGCGCTCTATTTCGACGCCGACGTCGTCACCTTTCGTCTGTTCGGGGTCGCAGCCGCGATGTTCGGCGTCGAGTCGACGCTGCAGTTCTCCCGGGTTGCGGGTGCCGCGCTGTCCAGCATCGCTGACGCCGCGATGACGAACTTCGGCCAGGGTGTCGCCCCGCGCCTCGACGCCGCGGGCGCGGGGGAGCTGGCCCGCGCCGAGGCGGCCGACGCGGCGACGCGGATCCTCCTCGATGAGGTCCCCGACGGCCTCGGCACCCTCTTCATCCATCACGCCGAGGCGGCGGCACGACGCTCCCTGGTCGCGGGCAACCTCGACACCTCCGACTTGACCGTCGGCTTCTTGGATCTCGTGGGCTCGTCGGTCCTGGCCGAACGGCTCCCGCCTGCGGAGCTGGGGGCGCTCATCAGCGAGTTCGAGCGGGACGCGACGGAGCTGGTGTCGGCGACCGACGGACGGGTCGTCAAGATGATCGGCGACGAGGTCATGTTCGTCACCACCGATGCCCGGGCCGCGTGCACGCTGGCACTCGACCTCGCCGACCAGGTCGAGCGCCACGCGGTCTTACCCCGGTTGCGGGGCGGGCTCGCCGCCGGTGACCTGGTCCGAGGCTACGGCGACTACTACGGACCGATCGTGAACACCGCGGCGCGGGCCGCGAAGCTGGCCGAGCCCGGGTCGGTGGTCGTGACCGACACCGTCCGAGCGCGCGCTGCCTCCGACGGGCTGTCGTTCGAGGCGCTCGGTGACCACGTCCTGCGGGGCTTCGACGAGTCGGTGGCCCTTTTCCGGCTGGAGCGAACCTAGATGCCGCGGATCCGCAAGGAGCTGCTCGACGCGACCGCGGAGCTGGCCCGTCGCGATCGCCGGATGCGGCGCATCATCGACCAAGTCGGGCCCCCCGACCTTCGACGAGGCCGGCCCCGGTCCGATCACTTCGCCGAGATCGCGCGCGCCGTGTGTTACCAGCAGCTGGCCGGCCCCGCGGCCCGGGCGATCCACGGCCGGTTCCAGGCCCTCTTCGACGACGGCCCGACGCCGGAGGGGGTCCTCGCGATGCCGGTGGCCGAGCTACGCGGCGCCGGTCTGTCGGGGAGCAAGGCGGCCACCATCCGCGACTTGGCGGCGCATGTCGTCGCGGGCGAGGTCGAGCTCGACCGGGTGGCGCGACTCTCGGACGACGAGATCATCCGGGAGCTGACGCTCGTGCGCGGGATCGGTCGGTGGACCGCGGAGATGTTCTTGATCTTCCAGCTGGGACGACTCGACGTGTGGCCCGTCGACGACCTCGGCGTCCGCAAGGGCTACGCGCGCATCCACGGCTTGGACCCGGCTCCCACGGCGCGGGAGCTCGAGCCGCTCGGCGACGCCTACCGGCCGTTCCGGACGGTGGCCGCCTGGTACTGCTGGCGCGCGGCCGACACG
>DAIMHT010000337.1:0-2267 GCA_036723155.1 Actinomycetota bacterium | reverse complement strand
CGCCGGCGCCGCGAACCGCATCGCCTGCCAGAGCGGGAAGTTCCAGGGCATCACCGCCAGGACCGGGCCGAGAGGCTGATAGCGGGCGAACGCCATTTCCGCGGACACCGCGCTCGCATCCGCGGGCTCGTCGGCGAGGAACCCGGGGGCGTGCTCGGCGTAGAAGCGACACGCGGTCGCGCACTTCGCGGCCTCGGCCTGCGCCGCGGCGAAGGTCTTGCCCATCTCGGTCGTCATCATTCGGGCCACGTCGGCCCGGTCCCGGTCGAGGATGTCCGCGGCCCGGCGCATCCATGCGCTTCGGTCCTCGAAGCTGGTCCGCCGATACTGGGCGAACGCGGTCCGGGCCCGGCCGAGACGGTCGTCGATCTCACCGTCGGACAAGGCGTCGAAGGTCTTGACCGTCTCGCCGGTCGCGGGGTTGATCGTCGCGATCGCCATGGGTGCTCCTCGCGTCGGATCGGCCGGGAACGGGTCGGGGGTCGAGACACCCATTCTTCCCCGTCTCGCCCGGGCGCAACCCGGGCGGGCCCGGTCCACACCCCCGAGGATGCGGGGGTGTCAGCCAGGCGGCCGGTTAGTCGCGGCCGAACCCGTAGAGGCGCTGGCTGTTCCCGGCCAGGATGAGCTGGCGCTCGTCGGGGGGGACGCCGGAGAACGCGGCTTGGATGGTCCGCCACGACTCGGGCCAGTCGGCGCTGATGTGCGGGTAGTCGTTCGACCACAGCACCCGTTCGACGCCGACGTGGTGGCGGTTCTGGATCCCGAACGTGTCGGTCATGAACCCGAAGTGGAAGTGCCGTTCGATGTACTCGCTCGGATTGGCGGCGAGACCGAAGCGGCTCACCGGGTCGAGCCGGTGGTAGTTGTTGTCGATCTGCTCCTTCGCGTACGGCACCCACCCGAAGTCGACCTCGGCGAACACGACGTCGAGGTCGGGGAAGCGGTCGAAGATCCCGGCGAAGATCATCTCGATCATCCGGTTCGGGGCGTCGAAGAAGCGGCCGTAGCCGGGGAGCTTGGCGCTGTGCGCGGTCGGCATCCGGGACGCCAGGCTCACGTGGATGCCGAGCGGGACGCCCCGCTCCGCGAGTCGTCCCCAGACCTTGTCGTCGGTCGGGTCGGGTTGGAGGGACCCGTTGGGGTAGGTGCCCATGACGACGCCGCGCATGCCGGGCCGGTCGAGGGACCGGTCGAGCTCGGCGACGGCGGCTTCGGCGCCCCAGTTCGGGAGCATGGCGAGACCGCCGAAGCGCTCGGGGGCGTACTCGACGTACTCGGCGATCCAGTCGTTGTACGCCGCGACCATCGCGGCGCGGTACTCGGCGTCGGGGTTGGCGAAGACGGCCTGGGCCAGCCGCGGGGTCGGGTAGAGCACTTCGGCATCGACGCCGTCGCGGTCCATCTCGCCGAGCCGGGCCGCGGGGTCGTGACCACCGCGGCGGATGTCTTCGAAGCGGACCCAGCCCCGCATCGCCTCCGGTTCGAGTCCGGCGCAGGCGTTCATCCCGAAGTTGATGGGGTCGGCGACGCCTTCGATGACCCAGGCGTCACCCTCGTCGAAGCGCTCGATGCGCGGCGCGCGGTCCCGCAGGCCGGCCGGGACCCGGCTGGTCCACAGATCGGGGGGCTCGTTGACGTGGCTGTCGGCCGAGATGAGCCGGTACCGGCGTCCAGGTGCTGTGGTCACGGGCGGTCCCCGGGTCGTCGTCGCGGGACGTGATCGTACCGGCATGGTCCGTAGACTCCGGCGGCGCCATGAGCGACACCGCCGGTCGACGTGCGCCGAGCACGTTCGTGATCTCCATCACGCCGTTCACCGCCGACGGTGGCCTCGACGAGGCTGGTCTGCGGGCGCATCTGGGTCGCCTCGGGGACGCGGGGATCGGGGTGTACCTCGCCGGGAGCGGCAGCGGCGAGGGGTACACCCTCGACGACGGCGAGGTGGAACGGGTCCTCACCATCGGGGCCGAGACCCTGGCCGGGCGGGTGCCGGTGCGGGCCATGGGGGTCGAGCCGCGCACCGCGGCGCAGATGGTCGCCACCGCCCGGCTCGCGGCGCGGTCCGGGGTCGAGGCGCTGCAGATCTACTCCCTCGACCAGGGGCACGGGAACCGGCCGTCGCGGGTCGAGCTCGACCGGTACCTGCGCACTGTGCTCGACGCCACGACCCTGCCCTCGGTCCTGTCGTCGCATCAGAGCGTCGGGTATCTCCTCGCCCCCGATCTGATCGGCTCGCTGATCGACGAGTACGACCAGGTGATCGG
>DAIMHT010000336.1:0-2268 GCA_036723155.1 Actinomycetota bacterium | reverse complement strand
CGCTGCGCTCCCCGTCGGGGGCGACCACGACGACGTCATGGCCGTCGTCCACGAGTGCCTGCGCCAACGCGCGAAGACCCGGGGCTTCCACCCCGTCGTCGTTGGTGACGAGGATCCGCACGCCCGGACCGTAGCCGTCCTCCTGGAGGGGTCCGTGGCCAGCGGCTGAACGGGACGCCAACGATCAGGGTGACGTTGCCGGACCGGTCCTCGACGCGGCAACGTGACGGTGTGACCTCGGGCCCGTTGATCCGTCTGGCCGTCCTCGACCTTGCCGGAACCACGGTGCGAGACGACGGCGCGGTCGAAGCCGCGTTCGTCGAAGCGCTCCGACAGGCCGGTGCCGGCCCCGACACCGAGGGCTTCCCGCACCGACTCGAGTACCTGCGCACCTCGATGGGCCGCTCCAAGATCGAGGTGTTCCGCGAGCTCCTCGGTGACGAGACCGGGGCGTGGCACGCCAACGAGGCGTTCGAAGCGGCCTACGGCGCGGGCCTCGCGGCCGGGGGAGCGGAGCCGATCCCGGGCGCGGTGGAGGCCATCGCGAAACTGCGCGCGGGCGGAGTCCAGGTGTGCCTGACCACCGGCTTCTCGGCGAAGACGCTCGACGCGCTCCTCGACGCGCTCGCCTGGCACGACCGGGTCGACCTGGCGCTCTGCCCGAGCCCGAGCGTCCGGGGACGCCCGTACCCCGACCTGGTCCTGGCCGCGGTGCTCGCCCTGGGGGTCGACGACGTGCGCGACGTCGCGGTGGCCGGCGACACCGCCAACGACCTGCTCGCCGGAACCCGAGCCGGGGCCTCAGTCGTGGCCGGGGTGCTGACCGGCGCGCACGGCCGATCTGAGCTCGCGGCGGTACCGCACACCCATCTCCTCGATTCGATCGCCGATCTCCCGCCGTTGTGCATCGCTTGACGGTGACGGTCAGGATCGATGGGCGACGACCTGGAGCCGCGGGTACCAGTACGCCAAGCCCGGGACGGGGATGTCCGGCACCTTCGCCGCGTCGTCGGCCCGGCGCAAGGTCAAGGCGGCGTCGAGGTGCGGGTCGCGTTCGAGCTCGCTGCGCTGGATCGGGTCGAGCAGTCCGCCCTGGAGGCGAAGGGTCTGGCGGCTGCGGTCGCTCAGGCGATGCCGGTACCGGGGCTCGGTGGTGACCAGGTACCGCTTGGCCGCGTCGTGGAGGGCCACCAAGGCCGCCACCCGGGGCCCCAGAAGCTCTTCGATCGCGGTGGCGCCAGTGGCGGCGTGGGTGTCGGGCCGGCCTGGCTCCAAGATGGTGCCGAGGTCGTGGACGAGCCCGGCGACACACAGCTCGGCGTCATTGGGGACGACCCGTTCGAGGATGGCGGCGCACTGGAGACTGTGGGCGAGCACACTCACGGCTTCGCCGTCGTGAGCGGCGTCGGCGGTCCGCAGGACGGCGAGGAGCTCGTCGCAGTCCCGAAACCGGGCCGTGATGAACGCGGTGCTCACGGTCGCCATTCTCGCCGATGCCGTCAGGCGGCCAAGGGTCAACCCGAACTGTTCACCGACCCACGCCCGGACGGCTATGTGTCCGCGCCCCGACGTTCACCATTGGCGCGGCCGTTCACCCGCAGTGGGGGCGGCGGGAGATACATGGCTCCGGTGACCTCGTCGCCCTGGAAGTCGAGAACCCAGGTGGAACCCTTCTCGAAGCGGACATCCCTCTCGATGAGCCCTTGACGGGCGATCGACGCCAGCAGCTCGCCGATCACGTCACCGTGAGTGCACAGCACCGTCGCCTCGTGGGCGAACTTCTCGATCAGCCGACGCGCTGCGGGGAGTGGTGTTCCCTCGGCGAGCTCATCGGCGAGGTCGACGGGGAGCCGCAGGCGCTGCCCGAGCGGCTCGACGGTCTGGCGACAGCGAACGTACGGGCTGCTCACCACCCGGGTCACGCGCCGCTCGGCGAGGAGATCACCGAGGGCGTCAGCTTGGCGGCGGCCGGTCTTGGTGAGCGGACGCAGGTCATCGGGACCGGACCAGGCGCTGCGGCTGCCGGCTTTGGCATGGCGCACCAGATACATCTGCGTCGATGGGGTCACGGTCGTCGGGGACCTCGCCGGGAAAGACCCTGGAGCAGCTCTCGGTCGTGCGGGTAAGTCAGCAGTGTGACAGCCGCGTCCGGTTGGAGCCAACGGACCTCGTCGACCTCCCGGTTCGGCACGAACGGGGCTGCCCGGGCGCCCTCGGGGGGTTCCATCAGCCAGTAGCGGACCACCTTGTCGCGGCCGCGGCTGTCCT
>DAIMHT010000335.1:0-2277 GCA_036723155.1 Actinomycetota bacterium | reverse complement strand
GGTCGCGGGGGCCGGGGCCGCGATCCTGTTCGCGGTCGGGCTGCTCGGCGCGTCCGCGCTCGCCGCGGCGGTGGTGCCGCTCTCCACCGCGTACGGGCTCGCGGAGGCGGTTGGGGCCGAGCGGTCGGTGTCCCGACACTTCTCGGAGGCGAAGCTGTTCCTCGGGCTCTTCACCGCGCAGGTCGCGGTCGGCGCCGCGGTGGCGCTGATCCCCGGGAACCTGATCGACCTGCTCCTCAACACCCAGATCCTGAACGGGCTCATCACCCCAGTGATCCTGGTGTTCATCCTCATCCTCGCCAACCGGCGCACGGTGCTCGGCGACGCGGTGAACTCCCCCCGGTTCCGGGCCGTCGCGACCATCTCGGTCATCGGCGTCGGACTGCTCGCCGTCGTCGTGGTGCTCCAGACCGTAGGCGGCTGGCTCGGGATCGCCTAGCCCCGACCCTTGCCGGGCGAGGCCGGTCGATGCCCGACGGTCGGGGGAGCGCCGCG
This sequence comes from Actinomycetota bacterium, assembly GCA_036723155.1. Lineage (GTDB taxonomy): Bacteria > Actinomycetota > Acidimicrobiia > IMCC26256 > PALSA-555 > PALSA-555. The sequence continues at coordinate 1,782 of DAIMHT010000335.1, read as the reverse complement.
GCTCAGGCTTCCGCGGCAGACGACCCGCGGTCGGCCGCGAGCGCCGAGCGGAGCGTGAAGCCCCGGTAGTCCGCAGTCGCGACGTCCTGACAGATTCCGTCGTAGGCCGGGAAGCCGCCGATGTAGGGCATGAAGACCCGCGGCTTGCCGGGCACGTTGGCCCCCGTGTACCAGGACTCGGCCGTCGGGAAGAGGGTCCGGCTCGCGACCTGGTTGACGTGATCGACCCAGGAGTCCTCGGCCTCCTCGGTCGCGGCGATCGAGGCCACCCCCCGCTGGCGCAGCGAGGCGATGCAGTCGGCGATCCAGTCGACGTGCTGCTCGATCGCGACCAGCATGTTCACCAGCACCGACGGGCTGCCCGGGCCGGTGACCAGGAACAGGTTGGGGAACCCGGCGATGGCGAGCCCGAGGTAGGTGCGCGGTCCCGCCACCCACTTGTCACGGAGCGCCTGGCCGTGGGCGCCCACGATGTCAGGGGCGAGGAGCGGGCCGGTCATGGCGTCGAACCCGGTCGCGAACACCAGGACGTCGAGGGGGTACTCGTCGGCCGCGGTTCGGATCCCGTGGGGGACGACCTCGACGATCGGGGTCGAGCGGACGTCGACCAGCGTGACGTTGTCCCGGTTGAACGTGGCGTAGTAGTCGGTGTCGAGGCAGGGCCGCTTGGTGCCCAGCGGGTGGTTGCGCGGCGAGAGCCGCTCCGCGAGCTCAGGATCGTCGACGATGTCCCGGATACGGTCCCGCACGAACTCGGCCGCGGTGTCGTTCGCGTCCCGGTTCACGAGCAGGTCGTTGAAGGCGGCGACCATCCCGTACAACGTGCCCGACGCCCACGCGGCCCCGAACCGCTCCTGCCGCGCGGCGTCGTCGACGCTGAGCGCCGATAGCTCGGGGAGGGGCACGATCACACCGGCCCGCGATTCGCGCATGGCTTGGCGGTGCTCGCGGTAGCGGGCCTTGCGGGCCCGGACCGATTCGGGGTCGAGGGGCGCGTTCTTGGCCGGCATCGAGAAGTTCGGGGTCCGCTGGAACACCGTGACGTGCGCGGCCTCCTGGGCGATGACCGGGATCGACTGGATGCCGGACGAGCCGGTCCCGACCACGCCGACCCGCCGGCCGCGGAGGTCGACGCCTCCGTGCGGCCACCGGCTGGTGTAGAGGACCGGGCCGTCAAAGGTGTCGATGCCGGGGATCTCGGGCTGCTTCGGGGCCGAGAGGCAGCCCACCGCCATCACGCAGAACTGGGCCGAGACCTCGCCGCCGCGGTCGGTGGTGACGGTCCACCGCTGCGCCGCGTCGTCCCACGTCGCCGCGGTCACCCGGGTGTCGAACTCGATGTCGCGGCGCAGATCGAACCGGTCCGCCACGTGATCCGCGTACCGCAGGATCTCGGGCTGGGTGGCGTAGCGCTCCGACCAGGTCCACTCCTGCTCGAGCTCGGGTGAGAACGAGTAGCAGTAGTCCATCGACTCGACGTCGCAGCGCGCGCCGGGGTAGCGGTTCCACCACCACGTCCCCCCCACGTCCGCGGCGGCTTCGTAGCCCTGGAGGGTCAGGCCGAGCCTTCGCAGCCGGTGGTGCGCGTAGAGCCCGGCGAAGCCCGCGCCGACGACGACCACATCGACCTCGCGGCGGGGCTCCGTCACCGTTGCATTCTCACACGCGACCGGCCGAGCTGCCCGCTCCCGGACCCGGGCCGGCCGTGGGCGACGCGGCGCGGCGCGGTCGGGCGTCAGTACCGCGCGGCGGCGGTTGCTCGTAGCCTGCCGGGATGGAGGC
>DAIMHT010000334.1:0-2287 GCA_036723155.1 Actinomycetota bacterium | reverse complement strand
GTGAGACGAGCCACGATTCTGGATCCAGCGGACCGAGAGCCGAAGCGCAGCTGGCCGGGCAGGCGGGCTGGGCCGGCCTCGTCGATCCGCGGCAGGATGGTGCCGTGGAGCAGCATCATCTCGTCGTCGAGATCCCGCGCGGCTCGCGGAACAAGTATGAGGTGGACCACAACACCGGTGAGGTCTGGCTCGATCGCCGGCTCTTCACCTCGATGCAATACCCGGCTGACTACGGCTACTTGGTCCAGACACTGGGCGAGGACGGCGACCCGCTGGACGCGCTCGTCCTCGTCGAGGATCCCACCTTCCCGGGTTGCCATGTCGCCGTTCGCGCTGTCGGCGTGATCTGGATGACGGACGAGGCGGGACCTGACGCCAAGATCCTGTGCGTACCGGCCGGCGATCCTCGCTGGTCCGATGTCATCGACGTCAGTGATCTGCCGCCGCACCTGGTGGGGGAGATCGAGCACTTCTTCGAGAGGTATAAGGAGATCGAGCCGGGCAAGGAATCCGAGACGGGTGGCTTCGCCGGTGCCGATGCGGCGCAGCGCACGATCGACGAGGCCCGGGAGCGGTATGTGGCCGAGCAGTCCGAATGAGAGCGGGAGCGAGCTATGAGTAGCGCCGAGGCGCCGTCGATCGCCGAGGTCCATGCAGGACTCACCGCGCCCGGCGAGCCGTTCGAGATGGACGACACGACGGTTCGAGGGGTCCCGACACGGGTTTGGAAGCATGCGCCGACGTCGCTGGCGACGATCCTCACCCAGAGCCGGGCGCATGGTGACCTCGACTTCTTCGTCTACGAGCAGGAGCACTGGACCTTCGACGGTCACTACCGAAACGCGGCGAAGCTCGCGAACGCGCTCATCGATCGGTTTGGCGTGCAGAAAGGCGACCGAGTGGCGGTCGCGATGCGGAACCTTCCCGAGTGGTCGGTCGCGTTCTGGGCCGCGGCCGCCGCCGGCGCCGTCGTCGTCCCACTCAACGCCTGGTGGACCGGACCCGAGCTCGCCTACGGACTGAGGGACTCGGGCACAAAGGTCCTGTTCTGCGACCAGCAGCGGCTGGATCGACTCGGCCCCGAGCTCGAACAGCTGGCGGGACTCCACATCGTGGTGGCCCGTCCCGACTCGGAGAAGCTCGGCTCCGGTGTCATTTCCATGGAGGATCTGCTCGACGACATCCCGCCCGACGTCGAGCTACCCCCAGTCGAGATCGAGCCTGACGACGACGCCACCATCTTCTACACGTCGGGAACAACCGGCGAGCCAAAGGGTGTGCTCGGCACGCACCGCAACATCTGCACCAACCTGATGAGCCTCGGGTTCGTGACCGCACGGGGAGCACGCCGCAGCGCCGGGACCGCGCTGTCCCGGCCGGCGACGGGCCGCAACGTCTACCTCCTCTCGGTGCCCTTCTTTCATGCCACCGGCTGTCATTCCGTCCTGGTCGCGAACCTCGCGGCCGGCAACGAGCTCGTGATCATGCATAAATGGGACCCGGGGCGCGCCCTCGAGCTCATCGAGCAAGAGCGGGTCACGACATTTGGCGGGGTGCCCGCGATGGTGTGGCAAGCGATGGAGCACCCCGACTTCGAGCGGCGGGACCTGTCCAGTCTCCGCAACGTTGCCTACGGCGGGGCTCCCGCGGCACCCGAGCTCGTGCGCGCCATCGAAGAGCGGTTCCCCGGCCGGAGCCCGAGCAACGGCTACGGCCTCACCGAGACGTCATCGGTCACCACCATGAACGGTGGTGTCGACTATGTCCGCCGCCCGGACAGCGTCGGTGTCCCGGTTCCGGTCTGCGAGGTCAAGGTCGTCGACGACGATGGGCGGGCGCTCCCCACCGGCGAAGTCGGAGAGTTGTGGATCAAGGGCCCCAACGTGGTCAAGGGGTATTGGAACAAGCCGGCCGAGACCGACGCATCGTTCAGCGACGGATGGCTGCACTCCGGTGACGTGGCGCGAATCGACGACGAAGGGTTCGTCTACATCGTCGACCGGGCCAAAGACCTGGTGATCCGGGCCGGTGAGAACATCTCCTCGGTCGAGGTCGAGGCGGCACTCTTCGAACACCCCGCAGTGACGGATGCGGCCGTGATCGGAACCCCACACCCGGTCCTCGGGGAAGAGGTCGCCGCCATCGTCCACACGATGCCGGGCACCACGGTCACCGAAGACGAACTTCGGGAGCACGTGGCCGCACGGCTCGCCGCCTTCAAGGTGCCCGTCCGAATCTGGTTCTCCGACGAACCGTTGCCCAGGAACCCCGCCGGCAAGATCCTCAA
>DAIMHT010000333.1:1243-2305 GCA_036723155.1 Actinomycetota bacterium | reverse complement strand
GGCCTGGATCACGAGGCCCGCTTGAACGAGCTGGGGGTCGCGATCACCCCCGAGATCCTGCTCGCGTACCTGACCAACCGGCTCGAGATCCTGGACTGGCATCGCCGCCACCCCGAGATGGGTCAGTCCGAGATCCGGCCCCCGGTCTTCATGATCGGCATGGGCCGCACCGGCACCACGATCCTCCACGATCTCTTCGGCCAGGACCCCGCCAACCGGATCCCGCGCACCTGGGAGGTGGACCGGCCGTGTCCGCCGCCGGAGACCGCGACGTACGAGACCGATCCCCGCATCGCCGAGGTGGACGCCACCATCGCGGCCGCCAATCAGGCGCATCCCGAGTTCCAGGCGATGCACCCCTCAGGAGCGCGACTGGGCCAGGAGTGCATCCGCATGACCGGAGGCGCGTTCGCCAGCCTGATCTTCTTGAGCCAGTACCGGCTCCCCACCTACCTGGAGTGGCTGACCCAGGAGGCGGACATGGCGCCCGCGTACCGCTGGCACCGGCGCTTCCTGCAGCTCCTGCAATGGCGGCACGGCGGCGAACGGTGGGTCCTCAAGTCGGGCGCGCATCTCTGGGCCCTTCCCGCGCTGATCGCGGAGTATCCCGACGCCCTGTTCATCCAGACCCACCGTGACCCCTTGCGGGTCATCCCGTCGCTGTCGTCGCTGTTCGCCACCGTGCGCCGGACGTTCAGCGACGAGGTCTCGATCGACACGGTCGCGGCGGAGTGGGTCGGAGCGATGCTCGACGCGCTCGACCGCTCCGTGTCCGCCCGGGAGACCGGGCTCATCCCGAGCCACCGGGTGGTCGACGTCCAGTACGAGGCGTTCCTGGCTGATCCGATCGAGACCCTCCGGACCGTCTACGCGCGTTGGGACGTCGAGCTCCGCCCCGAAATCGAGACCCGGATGCGCACGTTCCTCGCCGCCAACGCCCAGGACAAGCACGGACCGCACCGGTACTCGCTCGCTGACACCGGCCTCGATGCCGGTTCGATCCTCGAGCAGACCCGGCGGTACCGCGAATACTTCGACGTCCCCGCCGAATCGCCTCGCTGA
>DAIMHT010000333.1:0-1143 GCA_036723155.1 Actinomycetota bacterium | reverse complement strand
CCAGGATCTCGGCCCGACCCCGGTCGTCGAGCAGGGCCGGATCCATGGTGAGCGCCACGTGGTTCAAGCTGGGACGGCGTTCGGGCTCGGTCATGGGGACACCTCCGGTCGGACGAGGACCTTGGCCGGGACGTCGCCGGCCGCGAGCCGATGCATCGCGTCGAGCAGACCGTCGAGGAGGACGTCGTCGGCGTCGATGAGCAGGTCGAGGGGGAGGGCTCCCGATGCCAGCAGCTCGAGCGCGGGCGCGAACCCGGCGGCGTCGTAGTTATAGGCCCCCATCGCGGTCAGCTCGAGCACGATCATCCGGTTGTGGTTGATGCGTGGCGGCGTGCTCCCGGTCCCGACGAAGACGAGCGTGCCCGCGTAGTCCAGCTGGTCGAGGGCGGCTTCGGCGGCGCTGGCGTGCCCGGAGCACTCGAACGCGAACGAGTACGGGTCATCCACGACGCGGCCGATCGGCACCGACGGCAGCGCATCGGGGGTGACCGCCCGGCTCGCGCCGACCGCCACGGCGCGCTCGCGTCGCTTCGGCGACGGTTCGGAGACCGTGATGTCCCGGATCCCGCGCGTGCGCAGGACCGCCACCGTGAGGAGGCCCACCGGTCCACCGCCGGTGACCAGGACGCGATCGTCGGCCTCGACCCCGGACAGGTTGACGGTGTGCAACGCGATGGCGGTCGGCTCGGTGAGCGCCGCGGCGCGGGTGGAGAGCGCGTCCGGGATTCGGAGCAGCCGCTCGGCGTCGACGGTCACGTACCGGCAGAACGCGCCGCGGAAGTCGAGATAGTCGGGAGGGTCGCGGCGAAGGCACACCGAGGGGCGGCCGCGCCGACAGGCCCGACATTCCCCACAGCCGGGTTTCGGGTTCGAGACGACCCGGGTGCCGGGCTCCCAGCCCCGGACCGCGTCGCCGGTCCTGACCACGGTGCCCGCCCATTCGTGGCCGAGCACCGAACCGGCCCGGGCGAACTGCTCGAGCACGAGGTGCAGATCGGTGCCGCAGATCCCGCAGTGCGAGATCTCCACGAGGACCTCGGTCGGGCCGAGCGACGGGACGGGAAGTTCCCGGACCTCGATGCGCCCGTCGCCCTCGTAGACCGCGGCGACCATCGCAGGACGAGCCATGGGCCCGGATGCTAG
>DAIMHT010000332.1:0-2309 GCA_036723155.1 Actinomycetota bacterium | reverse complement strand
AGGATCTCGGCCAACGTGATCTCGGTCGGGGGCCGGGCGAGCACGTACCCGCCGCCGACGCCCCGCTTCGAGCGGACCAGGCCCGCGCCCTTCGCCGCGAGGAGGATCTGCTCGAGGTACGGCTGGGGGAGCGCGGTGCGCTCGGCGATCTCCTTGACTGACGTCGGCCGTTCTAGGCCGTGCAACGCCAGGGAGAGCAACGCCCGGCACGCGTAATCACCCCGGGTGGACACCTTCATCGCGACCCATGGTCCCACGTCGGGCGGGGAGGGTCAGACCGTTTCAACCGGTCCCGTTACCCTCAGCGGGTGGAGCCCTCGACGCCGATCCGGCCCGTCTACGACGGTCCCGGCCTGTCGAGCGTCGTCCCTGCGCTGCTCGGCGCCCGGGATGCCCCGTGGCTCCCGGAGCCGATCCGCGCCGCGCGCACGGTGGTCGTCCTCGTCATCGACGGGCTCGGCTGGGAGGCGGTCACCGGCCGCGCCGAGTCGCTCCCCGAGATCGCCAAGCTCACCGGCGGCCCGATCACGACGGTGGCACCCTCGACGACCGCGAGCGCCTTGACGTCGATCACCACCGGTCGGCCCCCGGCGGAGCACGGCGTGATCGGGTTCCGGATCGTGGTCGACCAGATCGTCCTCAACGTGCTGTCGTGGCAGGCGTCGAACGGACGTCGACCCCCAGAGCCGTTCACGGTGCAGCGCCACCCGCCGTTCTTCGGCCGGGAGGTGGACGTGGTCACGAAGGCCGAGTTCGCCGCCACCGGGTTCACCGAGGCGCACCTCCGCGGGACCCGCTTCCGGGGGTGGAAGGCGGTCTCGTCCCTGGTGGAGCACTGCCGGGGCCTCGCCGCGGCGGGGACCCCGTTCATCTACGCCTACTACGACGGGGTCGACGCCGTCGCCCACGCCCGCGGGCTCCACGACGGCTTCTACGACGCGGAGCTGCGGTTCGCGGACCGCCTCGTCGGTGATCTCCTCGACGCGCTCCCGGAAGAGGCGGCCCTGGTCGTGGTCTCGGACCACGGCCAGGTGCACGTCGGCCCCGAGGGCTGGCGGGACCTCGACGGGGTCAAAGACCTCTTCGAGCGCGGCTCCGGAGACGGCCGCTTCCGGTACCTGCACGCCAAGCGGGGCGCGGCGTCGGACCTCCTCGCCACCGCCACCGACCTCTACGGCAAGGAGGCCTGGGTGTTCGGCCGCGACGAGCTGCTCGAGGACGGCTGGCTGGGCCCGGTGCCGTCACCGGCGACCCGGCGCCGGGTCGGGGACGTCGTGCTCGCAGCGCGGGGACCGGTCGCCTACGTCGACCCCGCCCTCCCCCGGGAGGCCGGGCTGATCTCGGCCCACGGGTCCCTGACCGAGGCCGAGATGCACGTCCCCTTGGTGGCCGGCCGCGGCCGCGCCTGACCCCGGACGGTCGCTTGCGGCCGGGCGGTCCCAGGCGTAGGTTCAGAGTTACACGCTTGTAGTTCTCCACAGGCAGCCGGGTGCCTGTGGAGAAGTGAGCGACGCGAGATCGGGGACCGTGAAGACGTCGTTCGCACACCTGCACCTCCACACCGAGTACTCGATGTTGGACGGCGCGGCACGGGTCGCCGATGTGATCGCGACCGCGGCGGCCGACGGGCAACCCGCGGTGGGAATCACCGACCACGGGAACATGTACGGCGTCCTCGAGTTCTACAAGGCGGCGCGCGAGACCGGGATCAAACCGATCATCGGCATGGAGGCCTACTTCGTCGCCACCAGCCGCTTTGACCGCCCCCGCCGCGACGACCACGACATCTTCCACCTGACCCTGCTGGCCGAAACCAACGCCGGCTACCGCAACCTGATCAAGATCTCGTCGCAGGCGTACCTCGACGGGTTCTTCTACAAGCCCCGCGTCGACTTCGAGCTGCTCGAGCAGTACGGCGACGGCCTCATCGCGACGAGCGGCTGCCTCGGCAGCGCGATCTGTCAGCGGCTGCTCGTCGACGACCACCTCGGCGCTCGCGAGCTCGCGGCCCGCTTCCAAGACATCATGGGGCGCGAGCAGTTCTTCATCGAGCTGCAAGACCACGGCCTCGCCGACCAACAGCGAGTCAACCCCGGCTTGCTGCGCATCGCCCGCGACCTCCAGGCGCCGCTCCTCGCCACCAACGACAGCCACTACACCAGCCGCGAGGACGCCGAGGCGCACGACGCGCTGCTGTGCGTCCAGACCGGGTCCACGCGCGACGACCCGAAGCGGTTGAAGTTCGAAGGCGAGGAGTTCTACCTGAAGTCGGCGGCCGAGATGCGGGCGTTGTTCGCCGACTACGAGGA
>DAIMHT010000331.1:0-2309 GCA_036723155.1 Actinomycetota bacterium | reverse complement strand
ACCGAGTGCCTCATCGACGTGAACATCGGCCTCCCTCGCTGCGGCTGCGCGCCCGACGAGGCCGGCCCCCTCGCCGAGCTGGCCGCGTCGCGGGGCCTCTCGGTGCGCGGCGTCATGGGGTACGAGGGCCACGTGGTGGGACTCACCGACCGGGACGAACGCGTGCGCCAGACCGCCGAGTGCATGGCGCTGCTCCGCCAGGCGCACGACGCCGTCGGGGGCGACCTGATCTCCGCCGGTGGCACCGGCACCTTCGACATCAACACCGTCGCGACCGAGATCCAAGCCGGCTCGTACGCACTCATGGACAGTGCGTACGGGGCCCTGGACCTGCCGTTCCGTCGGGCCGTGGCGGTCGCGGCGACGGTGGTGTCCACCAACCCGGCCGGCGGGTACGCCGTCGCCGACTGTGGGCTCAAGTCGCTCGGCATGGACCACGGCAATCCCACCATCGACGACGCCACGGTGTGGTTCTGCTCCGACGAGCACGTGACGTTCTCGATCAACGACGACGGTGGTGGTGCTCGGCTCCCCGCGGTCGGTGATCGCGTCTCCGTCTGGCCCGCGCACGTGGACCCGACGGTCGCCTATCACGAGCGGATGCACCTCACCGACGGCGAGCAGGTCGTCGACACCTGGGACGTCGACCTGCGCGGCTGGTGACCGGCTACCGTCGCAACCCATGACCGACGACCTGGCCTTCATCGACGCGGTGACACAAGCCGAGCTGGTTCGGCGAGGCGACGTCTCGCCCCTCGAGCTCGTCGACGCGGCGATCACGCGCATCGAGAAGCTCAACCCCGAGCTGAACGCGGTGATCCACCCCCGCTTCGAGCAAGCGCGCACCGAGGCCGCGGGTTCACTCCCCGACGGGCCGTTCCGCGGCGTCCCGATCGTCATCAAGGACCTCGACGGCGCTTCCGCCGGGGACCCGCTCCACAACGGCAACCGGGCCCTGAAGGCCGCCGGCCACGTCGCCGAGCACGACACCTGGCTCGTCGCACGCCTGCGAGCCGCGGGGTTCGTGCTCGTCGGCAAGACGAACACACCGGAGTTCGGGCTCATGCCGACCACGGAGCCGCTGGCGTACGGACCGACCCGGAACCCGTGGAACACCGACCACAGCACCGGAGGGTCCAGCGGGGGATCCGCAGCCGCGGTGGCATCCGGGATGGTCGCGGTCGGCCACGCCGGCGACGGCGGCGGATCGATCCGGATCCCGGCCAGCGAGTGCGGGCTCTTCGGGCTGAAGCCCACCCGGGGACGGGTGTCGCTCGGACCCGATCTCGGCGAAGCGTGGGCCGGTTACGTCGTCCGTCACGCGGTGACGCGATCGGTCCGTGACAGCGCCGCGGTCCTCGACGTCATCGCGGGCCCGATGCCGGGCGATCCGTACTACGCGCCACCCCCGTCACGGCCGTTCGCGACCGAGCCCGGCGCGGACCCCGGGCAGCTGCGCATCGGGGTGCGGACCACCGCGCCCGGGGCGATGGCGGCCACCGACGACGAGTGCGCCGACGCCGCCCGCAACGCCGCCGAGCTGCTGGGCTCCCTCGGCCATCACGTCGAAGAGGCGTCGCCGCCGGCGCTCGACGACGACGCGCTGATGGTCCACTTCACCACGGTGCTCACCACCAGCGTGGTGCACGAGGTCCAGGAAGCCGGACGGGCCATCGGGCGCGACCTGACCGCCGACGATGTCGAGCCGCTCACCTGGCAGTACTACGAAGCCGGCCTGGTCAACCAGGGCGTCCAGTACCTCGACGCGGTGAACGCGCTCCACCGGTGGTCACGCGACGTCGCGTCGTGGTGGACCTCGACCGACGACGGTGGCGCCGGGTTCGACCTGCTGCTGACTCCGAGCCTGGCCGAGCCGCCCCCTCGGATCGGCGACGTCGTCGGCACCGCCGAGGACCCGTGGCACGGCATGGCCCGGGCATCGGCGTTCGCGTGTTACACCGCGCCGTTCAACGTGACGGGCCAACCCGCGATGTCGGTGCCGTTGGCGTGGGAGGCGAGCGAGAACCTCCCTATCGGGACCCAGCTCGTCGCGGCGTACGGCCGTGAGGACCTGCTGCTCCGCGTCGCGGCGCAGCTCGAGGCGGCGCGCCCCTGGGCCGACCGTCGTCCCGTCGTCCACGGCTGAACCGTGGGCGTCCGCGTCGGCGGCGGCCAGGGCTTCTACGGCGACACGCCCCGCGCCGTCGAGAGCCTCCTGGAGTCCGGAGTCGACTACCTCTGCCTAGAGGCGTTGGCCGAGCTGACCCTGGCGATCCTCCAGAAGGACCGCCAGAAAGACGAGACCCGCG
>DAIMHT010000330.1:0-2311 GCA_036723155.1 Actinomycetota bacterium | reverse complement strand
GCCCTCGAGCTCGCCGGCCGTTCCGACGACCCGCGTCTACGGGGCTGAGTCGTACCCCTCCACCAGAGTCTGATAGCCGGTCACCGACGACCGGCCCCGCGTCCGGAGCTCCTCGCGTCGGTCACGCATCTCAGACGTGGCGGCTGATGAAGCCCCGGCGACGGAACGTCGCCAGCATGCGGGTCAGGAACCACACCGAGAGCGCGACGAGCGCCACCGCGCTGAGCGCGGCGACGCCCACCTGGTCCCAGGGGAGGGGATGGCCGTTGACCACGGCCCGGCCGGCCGCGAACACGTGCGTGGTCGGCAGCGCCTGGGAGAGGGGCTGCAACCCGCCGGGCAGCGCGCTCACCGGATAGAAGATCCCCGACATCGGCAAGAGAAACGCGATGACCCCCCAGGTGAGGATCTCGGCGCCTTGCCCGACCCGCAAGATGAGGCCGATGACGAGGAGCGCCATCGACCAGCCGACCACCAAGAGGATGACGACCAGCGGGATCAACGCCAGCCCGAGGGTCGTGATGTTGAACGCGAACAGCCCGAACGCGACGACCGACACCACGGTGACGCCGATGGCGAGGCGGGCCATCCCGAACAGGACGACCCCGGCGCCGTACTCGAGCTCGGTGAGGGGCGTGACCATCAAGTTGAGGAGGTTGCGGGACCAGGTCTCCTCGAGGAAGCCGGTGGCGAGGCTGATCTCGGCCTGGAAGACCACATGGAACAGCACGATCCCGGCGAGGAGGAACGCGGCGCTGGCCGACGCGGTGCCGTGCTGACGTCCGAAGTAGACGCCGATGGCCCCGAAGAGGATGGCATCGACGGCGGGCCAGACGATCACGTCGAACCAGCGCTGCGGTGCCCGTTTCAGGACGTAGCCCTGCCGTCGGGTGATCGCCCAGACTCGTTGGGCGCGCATCACGGCACCATCCGGGCGTCGGTGATCGGCTCCGCGCCGGACTCGGCGAGGTGCAAGAACACGCCCTCGAGGTCGGCGCGGCCGAACCGCGCCGCGACCGCCTCCGGGGTCCCGTCGGCGACGACGCGGCCCCCGGCGACGAACACCACCCGGGTGCAGAGCCGCTCGACCTCTTGCATGTTGTGGCTGGTGACGAGGAGCGCGGTGCCGTCCTCGGCGCAGATCCGCTCGAGCCCGCTGCGGACCCGGTGGGCCACGTCGGGGTCGAGCGACGCGGTGGGCTCGTCGAGCACGAGCAGCTTCGGCTGGTGCAACCCGGCCTTCACGATCCCGACGAGGGTCCGCTGCCCCGACGACAGCTCGTTGCCCATGACGTCGGCGAGACCTTCGATGCGGAACCGCTCGAGCCCGCGGGCGACCGCGGCCCGGCCGTCGCGCAGGCCGTAGAGGTCGGCGAACAGCTCGAGGAACTCCCGGACTCGGAGCCGCTCCGGGAGCGGCAGGTAACCGGCCGCGAACCCGACCTGCTCCATCGCCGCGCTCCGCTCACCCGGAAGCGTCCGGCCCACGATCTCGATCTCGCCCTCGTCGGGCGTGATGACCCCGAGCAGCATCATGAGGGTGGTGGTCTTCCCCGCGCCGTTCGGGCCGAGCAGCGCGACGCGTTCGCCGGCGCCGACCGTGAGGTCGATGCCGTCCACGGCGCGGATGCGCCGGAACTGCTTGATCAGACCGCGCGCGGCTAGCGCAGTCTCCCGTTCGGCCATGGGTTCAGTGTCGCAGAGTCGCGGTGGGTGCCGGTCCCGGTTTCCCCGGTGTTCGTAGGCTTCCCGGATGCGTCCCCGGTCCGAGGTGATGCTCGTCGCCCTCGGTGGCGCGCTGGGCGCGGGGGCCCGCTACGAGCTGCTCCAGGCGTTCCCGGTCCACCCGGGACGGCTCCCGCTCACGACGGGCTCCATCAACGTCGGTGGCGCGTTCCTGCTCGGCTTCCTCCTGGAGTGGCTGGACCGGCACCGGGACCTGGACCACTGGTCGCGCTGGCTGGTCGGTGTCGGTGGCCTCGGCGCGTTCACGACGTTCTCCACGTTCACCACCGAGCTGGTCCTGTTGGCCCGCGACGAGCACGTGCTCCTGGCGTCCGTCTACGGGGTGGTGTCGCTCCTCGCCGGGGTCGTCGCGGTGTTGCTCGGCCTCGTCGCCGCGGGCTGGCGGCGACCACCGGTGCCGAGCGAGGGGGAGTCGTGACGCTGCTCGGTGTCCTCGTCGCCGGGGCCCTCGGCGCGCCCGCCCGGTACCTGCTCGAGCGCGCGGTGCACCGGGCCGGTCGGGTGTTCCCATGGGGCACGTTCGTCGTGAACCTCAGCGGCTCGTTCGCGATCGGGATCGTGACCG
>DAIMHT010000329.1:0-2315 GCA_036723155.1 Actinomycetota bacterium | reverse complement strand
CCGATCAGGGACCGGCGCCCCCGCGCACGATGTGTCCGGGTGTGGCCCCGGTCCAGGTCCCCTCTTCGAGGAGGATCTCACCGTTGACGACGACCGCGGCGTACCCGTCGGCGTCGGCGACGAATCGGCCGCTTCCGGCGGGGAAGTCCTCGACGTAGCGCGGCGCGTCGGGGGTCGAGAGTCGCTCGCGGTCGATGACGAGCACGTCGGCGGGGCCACCCGGGGTGAGCACGCCCCGGTCGGGGAGGCCGACGGCCCGCGCCGGGATCGACGTGAGCCGCGCCACCGCGGCCTCGATGGTGAGCACGTCGGGCACCCACTCGGTCAACAGGCGCGTGGTGTAGTCGGCGCCGCAGAAGGAGAGGAGGTGGGCGCCCCCGTCGCTGCTGCCGGCCATCACGAACGGGGCCCGGATCATGGTCTCGGTGGCGGCCCGGCGCTTCCGGTCGGGAGGCGCCGCGAGGACGAACTGGGTCTCGAGGTCATCGTCGAGCGACAAGTCCAGAAAGGCGTCGAGGGGATCGGCGCCGAGCTCGTCGGCGATCTCGGCCACGCTGCGATCGAGCCAGCGCCGGTTGCGGTCGTGGCGGACCGTCTCGACACGCAGGACCGACCACACGAACACGAAGGACCGCCCGGACGGGTCCGCGATCTCGCGGCGCATCTGGTCGCGCAGCGCCGGGTCGCGGAGCCTCGCCGCGCGCTCCGGGGCGGGGAGGGTGAGGGTGTCACGGAAGCTCGGCATCTCGTCGAACAAGAACGTGGTACCCAGCTGGAAGTGGGCCCCCTGGCGGTTGCTCGCGAACATGGGGTGGATCTCGAGGCCGTCGAGGGCCGCGGCTTCCGAGAACTCGAGGCTGCGGTGCCACCCGTCGGGAGCGTGCGGCATCATCGTGAGCGTGTTGAGGTGCACGGGCCGGCCGGACGCCTGGGCCATGCGCCGGATCAGGTCGCGGTCCTCGTCGTCGTAGCCCTGGAGGAACGTTCGGGGGATGAACTCGATCGAGCCCCGACCGAACTCTCGGAGCACCGACGCCAGCGCGACGAGCTCGTCCGGCGCGGCGTAGTTCGACGGCACCCCGCGACCGTCGTGCGCGACGTGGATGGCGAGCTGGGAGGAGGTGAACCCGACGGCCCCGTCGCGGAGCGCCTGGCGGAGCAGCTCTTGCATCGTCGCGATCTCGTCGTCGGTGGCCTCGCGCTCCGACGCTTCGTCTCCGAGGACGTGCCGACGGAGCGCGCAGTGACCGACGTTGGCGCCGACGTTGACGCCGACCCGCCCCTCGAGGTTGGCGAGGAAGTCGCCGAGCGAGCCGCCGTGGAAGTCGACCCCGGCGGCTAACGCGTCGGCCGACATGCCCTCGACCCGGCTGAGCATCAGCAGCAGCCATTCGAGATCGGCGGGTTTCGACGGGGCGAGGGTGAACCCGCAGTTGCCGGTCAGCAGGGTCGTGACCCCGTGCCACGACGCGGGCGACGCGGTGGGGTCCCAGTGCAGCTGGGCGTCGTAGTGGGTGTGGACATCGACGAACCCCGGGGTGACCAGCCGACCGTCGGCGTCGACGACGCGGGCCGCGGAGGTGTGGATGCCGTCGGCGATGCTCACGACGTGACCGTCGCGAACCGCGACGTCAGCCCGACGGGCCGGCGCGCCGGTGCCGTCGACGACCGAGCCGCCGCGGATCAGGAGGTCGAGGTCGGGAGCCACCCGCTCAGCTCGGCGCCGTCAGTCCGTACATGTCGAGCGCGTTGCGGCCGAACAGCCCGGCCCGGTCGGCCGCAGGCAGGGAGCCGCTGCGCTCGCGCAGCTCGTCGACGACCCCCGGGTACTGCGCGTCGCTGTGGGGGAAGTCCGACGCCCACACGAACCGGTCCGCCCCGACGAGGGGGCCGAGCAGACCGGCGGTGCGCTCACCGGGATCGAAGCTGATCCAGCACTGACGGCGGAAGTACTCCTCGGGCGTCAACGACATCGCCGCGGTCGCCCACCCGTAGCTCTCCTCGAACTCGTTGAGGCGATCCATCCAGTGCGCGATCCAGCCTCCGCCGCACTCCAACACGATCACCTTGAGGCCGGGGTGCCGCTCGAGCACGCCCCCGTAGGTGAGGTTCGAGAGCGTCATCTGCTGGTCGAACAGCAGGATCAGCGCGTGATGGGTGCCCGGTGCCATCTGGGTCAGCAGCGCCTTCGCCGCGCCCGGCATGTCGGGCAGACCGGCGGGGTGCAACGCCAGCGGCAAGCCCGTCTCCTCCAAGGCCTCCCACACGGGGGTGTACACCGGGTGCTGGAACGGGCGGTCGAGGTAGGCGTTGGG
>DAIMHT010000328.1:0-2318 GCA_036723155.1 Actinomycetota bacterium | reverse complement strand
GCGGTCCGCGTCTCGGAGCTGTACCGCGACGTGCAGGCACCGGTGCTGGTGACCAACCCGGCGTCGGCCGAGATGATCAAGTACGCGTCGAACGCGTTCCTCGCCATGAAGGTCTCCTACGTCAACGCGATCGCGAATCTCTGCGAGGCCGTCACCGCCGACGTACGCGAGGTGACCCTCGGGATGGGCTACGACCCCCGGATCGGGTTCGAGTTCCTCCATCCCGGCCCCGGTTGGGGCGGCTCGTGCTTCCCGAAGGACACCGTCGCGCTCCTGCACACCGCGGCCCGGGTCGGGGACGGCTTCCCGCTCCTGGCCTCGGTGATCTCGACGAACGAGGAGCAGCACGAGCGCGTCGTGAGCAAGGTCCGAGCCGCGCTCGATCGGACCGGTGGCCGTCGGGTTGCGATCTGGGGGTTGACCTTCAAGGCCAACACCAACGACCTCCGAGATTCGCCGGCCGTCGCCGTCGCCCAGCGCCTCGTGGGCGACGGGATGTCGGTGCGGGCGTACGACCCGATGGGGGGCGAGTCCGCCACCGACCTCGTGCCGGGCCTCGACGTCGTCACCGACCCGTACGAGGCGTGCGCCGACACCGACGTGCTCGTGGTGCTGACCGAATGGGACGAGTTCCGGTGGCTCGACTTCACCCGCGTCGCCGGCCTCATGGCGGCCCGGTCGATCGTCGACGCCCGCAACCTGCTCGACCCGGCGGCGATGCGCCACCTCGGCTTCGCGTACGCCGGCGTCGGTCGCTGATGGGACGGGCCGTCGTCACCGGTGGCGCCGGGTTCATCGGGTCACACCTCTGCGCCGCGCTGCGAGCCCGCGGCGACGAGGTGGTCGCGGTCGACAACCTCTCCACCGGGGAACGCGGCCATCTCGCGCCGCTGCTCGCCGATCCGGGGTTCACGTTCCTCGAGGCCGACGTCATCGACGGGTTGGCGGTCGACGGCCCCCTCGACGCGGTGCTGCACTTCGCCAGCGCGGCCAGCGTGCCCGAGTACCTGTCGCGCCCCCTGGAGACACTGCGCGTCGGCGCCGAAGGGACCCGTCACGCCCTCGACCTCGCCCGGGATCGTGGGGCACGGTTCCTGCTGGCCTCCACCAGCGAGATCTACGGCGACCCGCTCGTCCACCCGCAAACCGAGGACTACTGGGGCAACGTGAACCCCGTCGGGCTCCGGTCGGTCTACGACGAGGCCAAGCGGTACGCGGAGGCCCTCACGATGGCGTACCACCGCACCCACGGTGTCGACGCCAAGATCGTCCGCATCTTCAACTGCTTCGGACCGGGGCTGCTGCCCGGCGACGGGCGCGTGGTCTCGAACTTCCTCGTCCAGGCGATGGCCGGCGAGCCGCTCACCGTCTACGGCGACGGCACCCAGACCCGCTCGTTCTGCTTCATCGACGACGAGGTCCGCGGGATCCTGGCGCTGCTCGACTCGACCTGGAACGGCCCCATGAACATCGGCAACCCCGACGAGCACACCGTGCTCGAGTTCGCCAAGCTCGTCCTCGACGTCACCGGGTCGTCCTCGCCGATCGGCTTCGCCGAGCTGCCCGACGACGACCCGACGCGTCGCCGTCCGGACATCTCCCTCGCCCGCTCCGAGCTCGGGTGGTCGCCCGAGGTCGAGCTGCGCGACGGCCTGGCGCGGACCTACGCCTGGTACCGCGAACGGGCCGGAGGGTGACGACCGGACCATCGCGCAGTTGGGCTGCCGTCGTCGTCAACTACGAGGCGGGCCCGCTCCTGGTGCACTGCGTCGAGTCCCTCCTCGCCGACCGGAGCGCCGGCGGGGCCCCCGACGTGGTCGTCGTCGACAACGGGTCCCGTGACGGGTCGGTCGCCGCCCTGCGCGCCGCGGCGCCGACGGCACGCATCGTCGACGCCGGTACCAACCTCGGATACGCCGCGGCGGCCAACCGCGGGATCGCCGCCACGCACACCGCCGTGGTCGCGGTGTGCAACCCGGACGCCCGAGTCGAAGTGGGGACCGCTCAGGCGTTGGTCGACCGGCTCGAGAAGGAGCCGGACCTCGGCGCCGTCGGGCCGGCGGTGTTCGAGCCCGACGGTTCCCGGTACCCGTCGGCGCGCCAGGTCCCGTCGATCAGGGACGCCGTGGGGCACGGCCTCCTCGGGTGGCTCTGGCCTCGAAACCCGTTCACCCGCCGATACCGCCAACTGGACGCCGATCCCGATCAGCCCCGCGACGTCGACTGGGTGTCCGGGGCGGCGGTGTGGCTCCGCCGGTCCGCTCTCGACACCGTCGACGGGTGGGACGAGCGGTACTTCATGTACGTCGAGGATGTCG
>DAIMHT010000327.1:0-2322 GCA_036723155.1 Actinomycetota bacterium | reverse complement strand
TGCTGATCAGCTTGGCGCCCTTCTTGTCGTAGAACGCGCCTTGCATGCCGAGCGACTTATGGAAGCGGCAGTAGAAGTTGATCGCCCCGGGGCCCGGGATCGTGACCGTCACCGTCACCGAGTCGCCGGGGTTGAGGACCTTGTCGATCTGCTCGCTCGGCACCGTGAACGTGTGCTGGACCGAGCCCAGGTTCTTGACCGTGACCGTGAGCGAGGTCGCCCCGGCCGGGATCTTCACCTCCGTCGGCGTGTACGAGTAGTCCCGCTGGTCGAGCTCGATCGCGTTGCCGGTCGCGGTCGCGGTGCCGTTGTAGTTGACCTTCCCCGGCAGCTTCACCGGCGGCTTCGCCTTCGCCGCCACCGCCGCTGACGCCCCCGGCATCAGCAACGCGGCCGGCACGAGCGTGGCGGCCAGCACGCTGACCCCCACCAGCAGCTTGCGCATCCGATCCCCCTCGTTCCAGCGGTGTGACTTCGGCCCGATGATCGGGCCCGTGGGGCCCGCCCGTGGCGGCCTGTCCCGCGAGCGTAGGACCCCGACCGGACGGGTCGGGGGTCGCCCGCCGACCTACGGTGGGGGCAATCCGGCGGCCGCTCGCCGCCGTATCACCTCTATGTGGACAGTCGCCGACGACGCGTTAGTGGCGGGGATGGCAGCCGGTGACCCCGATGCCGCCTCGGCGTTCGTCGAGCGCTTCCAACGCCGCGTGTTCGGCCTCGCGGCCACGATCCTCGGCGACCACCGGGCCGCTGAGGACGTCGCCCAAGAAGCCCTCCTGCGCGCCTGGCGCCACGCCGCGGTCTACGACCCCCGCCGGGGCAGCGTCGTCACCTGGCTGCTCACCATCACCCGCAACCTGTCCATCGACGCCATGCGCGTCCGGCGGCCCCTCGCCATCGACCCCGACGCCCTCGTCGGTCTCGCCCCCCCGGCCCCCGACCGGGGCCCGGCCGACAGCGCCCTGGTCCAATCCGACGTCGGACGGCTCCGGGAGGCGCTCGGCACCCTCCCCGCGGAGCAGCGCCGAGCCATCGTCCTCGCCGGCGTCGTCGGCCTCACCGCCCGTGAGGTCGCCGAACGCGAATCCATCCCCCTCGGGACCGCCAAGACCCGCATCCGCACCGCGCTGCAACGGCTCCGGACCGCGCTCGTGAGCGAGGAGCGCGGCGAATGAACCTCCCCATCATCGGCTGCGCCGCGGTGCGAGACGCCGCCCCCGAGCTGGCGCTCGGCATCCTCGACGGTGCCGAACGAGCCGAGCTGCTCCTGCACCTCGCGGGCTGTCCCCGCTGCCAGGACCACATCAACGAGCTCGCCGGCATCGCCGACGGCCTCACCCGCCTCGCCCCCGAGATCGAACCCCCCTTCGGGTTCTCCCGACGGATCGACACCGCCATCCGCGGCGGCCGCCGCCGCCGGCTCCGACGGTGGGGCGCCGTCGCGCTCACCGCCGCCGCCGCGGCGATCATCGCCGTCGTCGCCGTGCGCGTCATCGACGCGGGCCGCCCCGCGCCGCCGGTCGCCGCCCCCGCCCTGCGCACCGTGGCGATGGTCGGCGCGAACAACGTCCGGGTCGGACGGGTCGCGGTGTCGGGCACGTCACCGGCCAGCCTCGCCCTCAACGTCGACTACTCCCTTCCCGACGGCACCTACAGCCTCGAGCTCGCCCAGCCCGGCGCCACCGACCGTCGGATCGGGACGATCACGGTGCTCGGCGGCCACGGCCAGTGGAACGGCACCGCGCCGCTACCCCGCCACGGCGACGTCAGCCTCGACATGGTCTCGGCCGGACACCTGGTCGTCTGCCAGGCCGCGGTGAGCCAAGCCCAAGCGACCTGACCACCTCAGGGGCGCAGCCGCGCCTCGAGGAACGCCATGACCCCTTCCAGCGCGTCGTGGGTCGGGTGCCCGGGCTCGTCCACCAGGTCGAGGGTCAGCACCGAATGGGCCCGCCGCTTGATCCCGTACGGGTTGCCCTTCGACGAGTCGATCTCGACCGCGACGAACCCGTCGCCGAGCTCGCGCCGCAACGTGTCGAACCGGGCCTCGGGCACCGCCGGGTCCTCCGAGAACCGCAGCCCCATCAGACACGCGCCCGCCGCGGCCCGCTCCTTCACCCGGGCCAGGTCCGCGTCGCTGATCCCGGTCGCGGCCTTGCGGCGCCGACCACCCGCGAACGGCAACGACGGCTGACTCAGCACCGGGGCCTGCATCCGCTCGTCGACCATCATCGCCAACGCGAACCCGCCGGTGAAGCACATCCCGACCGCGCCGACCCCGGGCCCACCACACTGCTCGTGCGCGTCCGCGGCCAAGGCCCG
>DAIMHT010000326.1:0-2325 GCA_036723155.1 Actinomycetota bacterium | reverse complement strand
CGAGCCGAGCTCGCCGCGGTGCGGGATCGTCTCGGCGGGTTGGCCCAGACCCGGTCCGTCCGGCAGGTGGAACGCGACGAGGTGGCGGGCAACGAGTTGCGCCTCGCCGACGAGGCGCAACGGCTGGGGGAGCAGGCCGGGGCGGCGGAGCAGCGTCTGTACTCGGGGGAAGTGAGCTCACCCCGGGAGCTCCAAGCGCTCCAGGCCGACGTCAATCAGCTCCGTCGACACCAGCGCGAGGTCGAGGATCGTCAGCTGTCGGCGATGGAGCAGCGCGAACCCGTTGACGCGACGCTCGGCGTCCTCGACGCGGACCGCGACGGGCTGGAGTCAGAAGCCGCCGCGCTGGAACGTGCGCTCGAGACGCAGGAGCAGGAGCTCGATGAGGCCGCCGCGGCCGAGCGGGTGGCCCGGGACAAGGTCGCTGGGTCCCTCGACGCGGGGCTGGTGTCGGAGTACGAGCGTCGCCGTCAGCGGGGTAACGGGGTCGGCGCGGCGCGACTGTCGGGCATGACGTGTCAGGGCTGTCACCTGTCGATCCCCGCGACGGAGGTCGACCGGATCCGCAAGTCGGGTGACGGGCCCCTGGCGTTCTGCGACAATTGCGGCTGCATCCTCGTCCCGTGAGCCACCACGACGAGGTGACCATCTTCTGCGATGGTGGCGCCCGGGGGAACCCGGGGCCGGCGGCGATCGGGGCGGTCGTCACCGACCCGACGACCGAGCCCCCCAGCGTGCTCGCGACGGTCAGTGAGCGGATCGGCGTCGCCACCAACAATGTCGCCGAGTACCGGGCGGTGATCGCCGGTCTCCAGGCGGCCCGCCCGTTCGAGGCTCGGGTCCTGCATCTCCGCGCCGACTCGATGCTCGTGATCCGCCAGCTCGAAGGTGCGTGGCGGATCAAGCAGCCCCACCTTCGGCCCTTGCATGCGGAGGCGAAGGCGCTCCTCGGCTCGTACGAGGTCGTGGATCTGGCCCACGTGCCGCGGGAGCAGAACGTGGACGCGGACCTGCTCGTGAACGCCGCCCTCGACCAAGGCTGACCCGGTGCTGTTGTGGTACACGGGGCTGTCGATCCTGCTCGTCGCGAACGTGTTCCGAAGCACCGGTCTCGACTACCGGCTCGTCGCAGCCAGTGCGCTCCTCCCTGTGATCGTTGACCTGCCGTTCGGGCACCGGGCCTTCGGCCACGCCCTCCTCTTTCCTGTCGGCCTCTTCGCCGCGGTCATGCTCCTCACCGCGGGGCGGTCGCGGCTTCGGCGCCGCCGCCTGTTGTGCGTCCCGATCGGTGTCTTCGTCGCGCTGGTGCTCTCGGGCGCGTTCACCCAGGACCGCGTATTCCTGTGGCCGTTCCTTGGCAGTGCCGGCTCCCGGTCGCTGCTGCCGGTGTGGTGGGCGGTGCTGCTCGAGGAGCTGGCCGGCCTGGTGGCGTGGTGGTGGATCGTCGGCCAGTTCGACCTCTACCTCCCTGGGCCCCGGCGGGACTTTTTGCATGCCGGGCGGCTCCGGGAGGGCGAGCCGTGATCGTGCTCGTCCGACACGGCCAGACCGAGGCCAACCGGGCCGGCCGGCTGCTCGGACGCGCCGATCCGCCGCTGAACGAACGGGGTCGGGAGCAGGCCCACGCGCTCGCCGCCGCGCTCGAACACGGCCCCGCACCGCAGCTGGTGCTCACCAGTCCGCTGCGGCGGGCCCAGGAGACCGCGGCGCAGATCACCGCCGCGACCGGGTCCCCGGTCCGGACCGACGAGCGGCTCATCGAGCTCGACTACGGCGAGTGGGACGAGCGCCTCTTGGGTGACATCCCCTCCGACGTCGCGGCGCGGTGGCGAGCCGATCCGAGCTTCGCCGCTCCGGGTGGGGAGAGCCTCGTCGATCTCCGGTCTCGGATCACACCGTGCGCGGCAGGGCTCATGGAGCAGGCGCTCGACGGGGTGATCATCGTGGTGAGCCACGTGTCCCCGATCAAGGCGATCATCTGCTGGGCCCTCGACCTCGACGACAGCTACGCGTGGCGTCTCCGCCTGGACGTGGCGTCGATCTCACGTCTCGCGGAGGGGTTGGACGGTCCCGTGCTGCTGAGCTTCAACGAGACCGGCCACCTCCACTGACCCGCCGGGCCCGGAGCGGGCGTGACCCGGCGAGCTACTCGGCGCGGACGGTGATGGGGCGGCGCGCCGGCCGGGGGTGGGCCCCGTCGGCGTCGACCACGAAGCGGCCCTCGCCGGGGCCGGTGGCGACCGGCATCCCTAACGCCTCGAGCAACGCCTGGTCCTCGTCGGCGGTCCGTCCCGTCGTGGTCAGGTAGTTCCCGACGATCAACGC
>DAIMHT010000325.1:0-2326 GCA_036723155.1 Actinomycetota bacterium | reverse complement strand
GGATCACCCCGGGACGGGACCGGGCCATCCACTTCTTCGAGCTCACCGGCGAGACCGTGTGGGGGGCGACCGCCCGGATCCTCGCCGGCTTCCTCGCGCACCTCACGGCCGGCCGTTGAACCCGGCCCCGCCCGATTTTCGGGCTCCAGTCGACCCGAACTCGGGTCGACATTCTCCGCAGGGCCAATCGGGCCCGGCCCGGGAGGCGCGCGCATGCAGACCCGAACCTGCGACCCCGCCCCGCCTCGACGCGCCCCGCGGACCCGCCAGCGCCGCGGCTGGCGCAGCGCCGCGGTGGCGATCGTCGCGGCCGCCCTCGGCCTCACCGCGTGCTTCGTGCCGAGCCCCCCGCCGCCGGTCGGGAGCGGGACGATCATGGGGCCGAGCGAGCTCACCGCGGCCCAGATCGCGGCGTACGTCTGTCATGTCGGTCGGTGTGCGACCTGGCTGCCCGAGATCTCGCCGCAGCAGATGGCGCAGCTGTACATCGACGAGGGAAACCTCGTCGATGTGCGCGGCGACATCGCCTTCACCCAAGCCGTCCTCGAGACCGGCTGGTTCGCGTTCCCCGGCTCCCCCGACCAGAGCACGGTTCCACTCCCCGCCCCCGGCGACACCACGTTTCCAGGTTTCGTCCTGCCCCGTGACCACAACTACGCCGGTCTGGGCGCCTTCCCGGGCAGCACCGTCTACATGCGCATGCCGACCCCCACCGACGGGGTCCGCGCCCAGCTCCAGCACCTCCGGAACTACGCCGACGCCGGGTCGCGGTCCACCAACCTGG
This sequence comes from Actinomycetota bacterium, assembly GCA_036723155.1. Classification (GTDB taxonomy): domain Bacteria; phylum Actinomycetota; class Acidimicrobiia; order IMCC26256; family PALSA-555; genus PALSA-555. The sequence continues at coordinate 1,542 of DAIMHT010000325.1, read as the reverse complement.
GGGCCCCGTTCGAGGCCCGGCCGGGCTACGACGCCTACGCGTTCGACCACTTCTTCTACAAGGGCCAAGCCCCCCGGTGGGTCGACCTCGACGGCCGGTGGGCGGTTCCGGGCACCACCTACGGGCAGACCATCCTGAGCATCTACAACAACATGCGCACCTACGCCGGCTTGGCGCCCATCGCCTCGTCCGGTCTCAGCGCCTCGTCGCTCCTGACCACCACCGAGCTCCAAGCCACGACCACGAACCGGCACTGACCCCCGCCGCGACGGCCCATCGGGGCCCGTCGACGCGGTCGCCGGTCCGCAACCGGGGTGGCGGTACCATCACCGTTCTGGCGAAACGGGCATGAGGAGCGACGTGGAAGTCGAAATCGGAATCGGCAAGGCGGCCCGACGGGCGTACGGCTTCGACGAGATCGCCATCGTGCCGAGCCGACGGACCCGAGACCCCGAAGATGTCGACATCTCGTGGGAGATCGACGCCTATCCGTTCGAGCTGCCGCTCATCGCCGCGGCGATGGACGGCGTCGTGTCGCCCCGGACCGCGGTCGAGATCGGCCACCTCGGCGGGCTCGCCTGTCTCAACCTCGAAGGGCTCTGGACCCGCTACGAGGACCCCGAGCCCCTCTTCGAGGAGATCGCCGAGCTCCCGGCCGAGAAGGCCACCCGCCGCATGCAAGAGATCTACGCCGAACCGATCCGAGACGACCTGATCGGGGCCCGAATCCGCGAGATCAAGACGAGTGGCGTGACCGCGTGCGCGTCGCTGACCCCCCAACGGGTGGAGCAGTACGCCAAGCACGTCCTCGACGCCGAGCTGGACCTGCTCGTCATCCAGGGCACCGTCGTGTCGGCCGAGCACGTCTCGAAGGACGAGTCCCGCCAGCCCCTCAACCTGAAGAAGTTCATCCGCGAGTTCGACCTTCCCGTCATCGTCGGCGGCTGCGCCTCCTACTCGACGGCGTTGCACCTGATGCGCACCGGGGCCGTCGGCGTCCTCGTCGGTGTCGGGCCCGGCCATGCCTGCACCAGCCGCGGGGTCCTCGGGATCGGGGTCCCGCAGGCCACGGCCATCGCCGACGCCGCGGGGGCCCGGATCCGTCACCTCGACGAGACCGGCGTCTACGTGCACGTGATCGCCGACGGGGGGATGCGCACCGGCGGGGACGTGGCCAAGGCCATCGCCTGCGGAGCCGACGCGGTGATGATCGGCTCGCCGCTCGCGCAGGCGTACGAAGCCCCCGGGCGCGGCTACCACTGGGGCATGGCGACGTTCCATCCGACCTTGCCCCGCGGGGCCCGCGTCTACGCGGGGCGTAACGCCACCCTCGCCGAGATCCTGATCGGGCCGGCCCACGAGAACGACGGCACCCTGAACCTGTTCGGTGCCCTGCGCACCTCGATGGCGACGACCGGGTACGAGACGCTCAAGGAGTTCCAGAAGGCCGAGGTCATGGTCGCACCCGCGCTCAAGACCGAAGGCAAGGTGCTCCAACGGGAGCAGCACATCGGCATGGGCCGCTGAGCCCAGGCTGTTGAC
>DAIMHT010000324.1:0-2335 GCA_036723155.1 Actinomycetota bacterium | reverse complement strand
GCGGTCACCCACCGTGGCGTCGTGAAGTGGTGGAACGTCACCACCGGCAGCACGTCGTGGTCCCGGCAGGCCTCGATCACACGCCGGTAATGGTCCAGGCTCGCGGTCGAGAACTCGCCGTACTCAGGCTCGATGCGCGACCACTCGAGCGAGAACCGGTAGGCCTTGAACCCCAAGTCGGCGAGCAGCTCGAGGTCCTGCGGGTACCGCCAGTACTGATCGCAGGCATCGCCCGACGGCTCCTCGCACGGGGAGCCCTCGGCGTGCTCCCACGCCCACCAGTCGTTGTTCCAGTTGCCACCCTCGACCTGATGCGCGGCAGTCGCGGTGCCCCACACAAACCCATCCGGGAACGTCGCTGCAGTCATGGCGGCGATCCTGGCACACTCGGAGCGCCATGAGCGTCCTCGATCAGATCCTCGCCGCCAAACGCGACGAGGTCACACTCCTGCACCAACCCCCGACCCGCGACGCGATCCGCACCGCCGCGCTCGCCGCGCCCGCCCCCCGAGACTTCGCCGGTGCGCTCCGCGACTCCGAGCACCTCGCGGTCATCGCCGAGCTCAAGCGACGCTCCCCGTCCAAAGGTGACCTCGCCCCCGATCTCGACCCCGCCGCGACCGCGGCCGCGTACGCCGCCGGCGGTGCCACCGCCCTCTCCGTCCTCACCGACCAGGTGTTCTTCGGCGGCACCGTCGACGACCTCCGCCAGGCCCGCGACGCCTCCCCGCACACCCCGGTCCTGCGCAAGGACTTCACCATCGACGCCGACCAGGTCTACGAGACCCGCGCCATCGGCGCCGACGCCATCCTCCTCATCGTCGCCGCGGTCCCCGACGACGCGCTCCTCCGCGACCTGCACGACCTCGCCGGTGACCTCGGCCTCGCCGCGCTCGTCGAAGCCCACGACGAAGCCGAGCTCGAACGAGCCCTCGACCTCGGCGCCCAGATCGTCGGGGTCAACGCCCGCAACCTCGCCACCTTCGACGAGGACCTCGCCGGCGTCGCGCGCCTCGCGGCGAGGATCCCACCCGACATGGTCGCCGTCGCCGAGAGCGCCATCCGCGCTCCCGCCGACGCAGCCCAGATGGCCGCCGTCGGCTTCGACGCCATCCTGGTCGGGGAGGCCCTCGCACGCGCCGAGGACCCCACCGCGCTCGTCGCCGCGTTGACGGCCCCGGCCCGCACCGGCCGCTGACCCGCGCACCACCCCCAAGTACGATCAGCTGACCACCCGGGCGCTGACGCCGGGACGGTCATGGCGAGGAGGTTCGCGATGCGCTTCCTACTGGACCGCGACCGGATGCCGACCGCGTGGTTCAATGCGTTGCCGGTCATGCCCACCCCGCTCGACCCGCCGCTGCATCCCGCCACCAACGAGCCGATCGGCCCCGACGACCTCGCGCCGCTGTTCCCGATGGGACTCATCGCCCAAGAGGTGTCCTCCGACCCGTGGGTCGACATCCCCGGTGAGGTGATCGACATCCTCTCGCTGTGGCGGCCCACGCCCCTCGTTCGCGCCACCCGCCTCGAGCAGGCCCTCGGCACCCCGGCCCGCATCTACTACAAGGACGAATCCGGTTCACCGGCCGGGTCGCACAAGCCGAACACCGCCGTCCCCCAGGCCTTCTACAACCGGGAGGAAGGCATCACCCGGCTCGCCACCGAGACCGGCGCCGGCCAGTGGGGGACCGCGCTGTCGTTCGCGTGCACCCAGTTCGACCTCGACTGCAAGGTCTACATGGTGCGCGCCTCCTACGAGCAGAAGCCGTACCGGACCATCCTCATGGAGACCTGGGGGAGTGAGGTCGTCCCCTCGCCCGTCGACGACCCGACCAACCCGGGCTCCCTGGGCCTGGCGATCAGCGACGCGGTCCGCGACGCCGCCGGACGCGACGACACCCACTACGCGCTCGGCTCCGTCCTCAACCACGTGCTGCTGCACCAGACCATCATCGGCCTCGAAGCGAAAGAGCAGCTCGCCCTCGCCGACGAATCGCACCCCGACGTCGTGCTCGGCTGCTGCGGCGGCGGCTCCAACCTCGGAGGCATCGCGTTGCCGTTCCTCCCCGACGAACGCGTGCGCCTCGTCGCCGCCGAGCCCTCCTCGTGCCCCACCCTCACCGAAGGCCGCTTCGAATACGACTTCGGCGACGCCGCCGGCATGACGCCACTCCTCCGCATGTACACCCTCGGCCACGACTTCGCGCCCCCACCCATCCACGCTGGCGGCCTCCGCTACCACGGCGACTCACCCATCATCTCCAACCTGGTCAACACCGGCCGCATGGAAGCCGTCGCCTACCCGCAAGGCAAGACCTTCGAAGCCGCGATC
>DAIMHT010000323.1:0-2346 GCA_036723155.1 Actinomycetota bacterium | reverse complement strand
GGGCACCACCGATGGCCGACCGCTACGACCTCGTGATCGTGGGGATGGGATCCGGTGGCATGGTCGCGGCGGAGTTCGCGGCCACCCTCGACCTGAAGGTCGCCATCGCCGAGCGGGGTCGAGTCGGTGGTGACTGCCTCTGGACCGGGTGCGTGCCGAGCAAGACGCTCATCGCCTCGGGCAAGGTCGCCCACCACATGCGCCACGCTGACGACTGGGGCTTGGAGCCGGCACCGCCCACTATTGACCGGGCCCGGGTGTGGAATCGGATCCGGTCCGTGCAACAAGACGTCGCCAGCACCGACGACAACCCGCAGCGGTTCGTCGACATGGGACTCGACCTGATCTACGGCGCGGCGCGGCTCACCGGACCGAACACCGTGGTCGTCAAGACCGAGGCCGGCGACCGCGAACTCAACGCCCGCTACATCCTGTTGTGCACCGGGAGTCAGCCCGCGGTGCCGAACATCGACGGGCTCGAGTCCACCGGCTTCGTGACCAGCGAGACCCTCTTCGAGCTCACCGACCCGCCGGCCAGCTTCGTGAACATCGGCGGCGGCCCCATCGCGGTCGAGATGGTGCAGGGCTTCACCCGCCTCGGAATCCCGACGACCCTGCTGCAGAAGGGCCCGCGCATCCTCCCTCGGGACGAGCCCGCCCTCGTCGATCTCCTCGTCGAGCGGCTCCGCAAGGAAGGCGTCGACCTGCGCTTCAACGTCGAGACCCAGCAGGTGTCCCGGAACGGCGACAAGAAGGTGGTCCGCGGGACCGAGGACGGCAAGCCGGCAACGTGGGAAGCCGACGAGATCCTCGTGGCCGTCGGCCGCCGCCCGAATATCGAAGACCTCGGCCTCGAGGAGCTCGGAATCGAGACCGGCCCGAAGGGGGTCAACGTCGACAACCGGGGTCGGACCACCGTCGACACGGTGTACGCCTGCGGTGACGTCGCGGGACGGTTCCTCTTCACCCACTCCGCCGCGTACGAAGGTGTCCGGGCGGTCCGAGACATGTTCTTCCCCGGGAAGGGCAAGGTGGTCGCCAGTGTGCCGTGGTGCACCTTCACCGACCCCGAGCTCGCCCACGCCGGGATGACCGAGGCCGAGGCCCACGACGAGTTCAAAGGCGACGTCGAGGTGTGGCGCCAGGACCTGGTGCACAACGACCGGGCCCGGGCCGACAACGCGACCGACGGGGCGATCCTCGTGATCACCCACAAGAGCCGGATCGTCGGGGCGCACATCCTCGCGCCCGCCGCCGGCGAGATGATCCACGAGTTCGCGCTGGCCATCGAGGAGGACGTCAAGCTGAGCGAGCTCAGCCAGTTCATGCACGTCTACCCGACCCTGTCGACGTCGGTGGGTCAGCTCGCCGGTGAGGCCGCGTTCGAGAAGGCCGAGAAGCTCCGCTGGCTGGTCAAGCGAAAGTAGACCGGTGGCAATCGATCGGCTCGACGCGTCACGGTTCGGATTCGACAGCCGCTGCTTCGTGTGCGAGCCCGCCAACCCACGTGGCCTGCAGGTCCCGTTCTTTCACGACACCGACGCTGAGGTCGTGTTCGCGACCTTCGACCTGCCCGCGGAGTTCTCGGGTGCGCCGACCCTCGTGCACGGAGGGGTGACACTGGCCCTGATCGACGAGGCGATGAGCTGGGCCACGATCGCCCTCGGCGGCAAGTTCGCGTACACCGGCGAGACCTCGGCTCGGTTCGAGTGGCCGGTGCGCCTCGGTCGGTCCTATCGGGTCGAGGCCCGGCTCGTCGACCGGGCCGATCGGCGCATGACGACCGAAGCTGCCGTGCTCGACGGCAAGCGCCGACCCTGCGTCACCGCCTCGGCGACGATGGTTGTCCTGGACCTCGACCAAGCCGCGGACGCCATCGGGACCGACCTCGCCGAAGGCGACACGAAGTACACCCGCTGAACCCGGCTGTGCGGCTGGACGCAGCTGATGTTTTTTTGGCGGCTTAGTCGTAACCGAAGATGTCAACGATGAAGTCGGTCGGGCCGCCTCCCGGGCACGACAGTCAGCCTGATCACGGTCCGGCGAGACGGGCGGGGAAGTACACCGCCCCGGCGGTGCCGAGTCCGCTGTGCGCAGCGACCGAGGGTCCCACCTCGTACCGGACGAGCTCCGCGGTCTCCGACTGTGCGGCGAGACGGTGCGCGAGCTCACCGGCGACGTCAGGAGCCGACGCGTCACCGACCCCGACCCGCATGGACTGCCCGGCCGACGCGCGCTCGAACTCAGCGACCATCAGATCCACCGCGCCTTCGATGTCCGCGGCGCGGCCCAGGACGTCCATCGTCCCGTCGCGGAGCGCGAGCACGGGCACGCCGCCGCCGTCCT
>DAIMHT010000322.1:0-2356 GCA_036723155.1 Actinomycetota bacterium | reverse complement strand
TGCAGGGCGCGACCTTGGGTGCCGGGGTGCCGAATTGGCTCTGGTTCTCGATCGACGGTGACGGCGCGGCCCCGATGGCCGGCGTGGACGGCGTCGACGTCGGCGTCGTGGCCGACGGGACGGAGGCTGGGCTCCCCAGGGTCGACGGGACCGAGCCCGTCGAGGGCGTGGTCCCCGTGCTGCCGAGCCCTGACGGTTGGGACGACCCGGCGGTCATGATCGCCACGTTCGCGGGCACGACGGTGCCGCCGAGGCGGGCGATGACCGCGTCGGCGTCGGGCTTCTTGAGGTAGAGCACGTTCTGACCGCTCTGGTTGGGGCCCTCCGACCACGGCATCGTGGCGAACTGGACGTGGCCGGTGTCCTTCGGGTTCACCGTGCGGAACGCGTCGACGAGGGTGAGCACGTCGTTCTTGGACAGGCCCTTGTCGACGGTGAGGTTCTCGAGGACCCGGTTCAAGATCTGGTTGCCGACGAGCGGGTCGCGCAGGCTTTTTTGCACCGCGATCCCGGCGAGCTGCTTGATGAACTGCTGCTGGCGGGCGATCCGGTCGATGTCGGGGACCGGGTCGGCGGGCATCCAGCGCTTTTTCGACTGGCTGTAGTACTGCAGGTCCCGGGAGCGGACGTACGCGAGCGCGTCGGCGCCGGTCAGGCTCTTGCATCCCGGCGAGGGGCTGTAGAGGCCGGTCAGGTCGTCCCGAGCCTGATACGGCACGTAGACGGGGACGCTGCCGATGGCGTTGACGACACCCTGGAAGCTCTGGAAGTCCACGCGAATGAAGTGGTTGATGTTGATGTTGTAGTCAGCCTTGAGGGTGTCGATGACCTTCTGCGGCCCGTCGTTGTAGGCGGAGTTGATCTTGGTGCGGCCCTGGCCGGGGACGTTGACCCACATGTCGCGAGGGAACGAGACGACCAGTGTTCGCTGGTGGGCGGGATCGACTCGGACGACCATCATCGTGTCCGAGCGTTGTCCGCCGTTGGACTGGTCGGTTCCGAAGGCCTTTTGCGCACTCGGGTTCCCGTTGGTGAACGCCCGGGAGTCGGAGCCGACGAGCAGGAAGTTGAGGGGTCCACTCGACGCGGCCGCGGTGTGGAGCCCGACCCGGGTCACCGAGTTGAGCTTCACGTCGATCACGTAGTTCACCGCGACGACGCCCCCGACCATCGTGGTCGTCGCCACGACGAGCGCGATCGCGAACCGGCCGGCGAGGATCCGCCCCACTCCGCGTCGACCAGGCAACCAGGCTCCCAGGAACGGCCGCGGCAGCCGATCAGCGCGGCACGACTCGCGTAAAACACTAACGGCGGAGCCCACCAGATCCGAGTTCAGCGCCCTCCCGCCGCGGTATGACTGGCGTTTTCGACGTCAGCCCACGGTTTTCCACAGTCCGCGGCTCGCCCGACGGCTGCCGGAGCCGTCCGTCGACGGTCGGTACGCTCCGCGGTATGGCCGAGGATCACCCGCTGGACGACCAGGTCCGCTACGACCGCCGTGACGGCGTCGGGTGGATCGTGCTCAACCGACCCGAATCGGGAAACGCGCTCACACCGGATCAGCGCAACCGGATGATCGAGCTGCTCGACGACGCCAACGCCGACGTGGCGGTGCGGGCCGTCGTGCTGACCGCCACCGGAGATCGGGCCTTCTGCACCGGCGCCGACCTTCGCGTGGACCGGCCCGCCACCCACGACCTCCCCGAGGGGGCACCGCCCCGCCCGGTGCTGACCGTGGACCGCACGTGCATCGGCGCGCAGCGGCTGATCGCCGCGCTGCAGGATTGCGACAAGCCGATCGTCTGCGCGGTCAACGGGACCGCGGCGGGGATCGGCGCCCATCTGGCGTTCGCCTGTGACCTGGTCCTGGCGGCCGATCACGCCCGGTTCATCGAGGTCTTCGTCCGCCGTGGGATCATCCCCGACGGGGGTGGCGCGTACCTGCTCACCCGTCTCGTCGGCCCCCAGCGGGCCAAGGAGCTCATCTTCTTCGGTGACGACCTCCCGGCGGCCGAGGCCGCTCGGCTCGGGCTCGTCAACCGCGTCGTGCCCGGCGCCGAGCTCGCGGACGCGGCCCGGGAGTGGGCCGGGCGCCTGGCCGCGGGGCCGACCCCGGCGATCGCGCTCTCGAAACGTCTAATCAACCGGGCGTTGGACATCGATCGCGTGGCCGCGTTCGCCGACGAGCGCTGGGCCCAGGAGATCGCCATGGCCAGCCACGACGCCGGCGAGGGCTTGGCGAGCTTCGCGGAGCGGCGACCGCCGTTGTTCCGAGGCTGGTGACGGTGCCCGAGTCGGTCATCGCGGCCGCGGACGCGGCGATGAGCCACGCCCGGGACGAGCTGGTCGAGCTGGT
>DAIMHT010000321.1:0-2360 GCA_036723155.1 Actinomycetota bacterium | reverse complement strand
CGTGGCGAACATCAAGGGTCAGATCAAGCGGAACCGGCAGAACGAGCAGCGCCGGCTGCGCAACAAGGCGGTTCGCACCGAGCTCAAGTCGCGGGTGAAGGGGGCGACGGTCGCCGCCGCCGAGGGCGCCGACGACGCCGACGACCAGCTGCGGATCGCCCAGAAGCGGCTCAACAAGGCCGGGGCCAAGGGCCGGATCCACCCCCGCCAGGCGTCGCGACGCACCTCGCGGCTCATGCGACGCGCCGCCAAGGGCACCCAGACCTAACTTCTCAGGACGAGCGGGCGCCGGTCCGGCGTCGCGCCGGGGACCCGAGCGCGGCCAGCCGGGCGACGAGGAGCTCCACCACCGCATCCTCGGGGATGGCCCGGGCCCCTTTGAGGTCCAGGTCGGCGTGGGCGAGGAGATCGAAGGCCCGTCGGAGACCGTCGGTTCCGAGCGCCCGAGCCTGACGGAGTCGAAAGCCTGCCGCGCGCGGGTTCCCGCGCCCGCCGAGCGCGGCGGCGGCGTCCTCGTTGGTGCGCACTGCGGGGTCGTCGAGCAGCAGCAGCCGCCGGTAGTGGCCGTGCAGCATGGCGATGATCTGCAGCGGGTGCATCGGCTTCGGTTGGCGGGGGCTGGTGACCGTGAGGAGCCGCCGGACGGTGGCGAGCGTCCCCGGGATGTCGCCCCGCTCGATGGCGTTGGTGAGATCCCAGACCGGGATCGAGCCCGCCTCACCGAGGTAGGGGGTGACGTCGTCGACATCGAGGTGGGCGTCGGGTCCGTGCGCGCTGCGGAGCGTGGCCAGGAGGCCGGGGACGAGGCCGGCGTCGTCGCCGACGTGGGCGCGGATGGCGTCGCTGGCGTCGCGGGACAGCTCGAGGTCCGTCCCGGCCAGCTCGAGCGCGAGGACATCGCTGGTCTTCTCCGACGTCGGCTTGGTGACGGTGCCGTGGGCTCGGGCGCCCTTGTCGAGCCCGTCGGGAATCTTGCCGCCCCCGACGACGAGGATCAGCTCGGTCGTCGGCAGCGGGTCGTCGAGATAGGCGACGAGCGGGACGGCGTCGGCGGCGCGCAGGTTGCCGACGTCGCGGACGATGACGATGCGACGGGAGGTCATGAACGGCGGGCTCGACGCCGCGTTGACCACGGCGCCGACCACGCCATCTCGTCCCTCGACGTCGTCGGTGTCGCCCCGGCCGGGAACCGCGAACTCCTCGACGGTCAGGGACCGGTCGTCACCGTCGAGGAGCTCGTCGACGAGGGTGGTGACCGCATCGTCGCGCAGGACCGGGTCGTTCCCGGTCACGAGATGGACGCTCACGGGACGGCCACCGGGGCCTCGGCCAGGATGGCCTCGACCGTGCGGCACACCCGCACGGTGCCGGCGACATCGTGGACCCGGACGATGCGGGCACCGTGGGCGACGCCGTACGCCGCGGCGGCGAGCGACGCGTCGCGCCGGTCGCCGAGGTCGAGGCCGAGCAGGTCACCGAGGAACCGTTTGTTCGAAGCGGACAGCAGCACCGTGTAGCCGAGCTCGGCCAGGCGGTCGGTGTCACCGAGGAGCCGGGCGCTCATGGCGGCGGTCTTTCCGAGGTCGAGGCCGGCGTCGAGCGCGATCTGGTCGGCCGTCAGCCCCGCGGCGCGGGCCTGCTCCGCCCGCGCGGTCAGGAACGTGGCGACGTCCGCGAGGAGGTCGTCGTAGCGGGGTTCGGGATCCGGGACCCGGGGGGCGAGCCGAATGTGGGTCGCGACCACCGACGCCTGGTGCCGCGCCGCGACCGCCAGGTAGTGGGGGTCGGCGAAGCCGCTGATGTCGTTGGCGACGACGGCACCGGCGTCGCAGGCGGCGTCGAGGACCGACGCCCGCCACGTGTCGACGGAGATCGGGACCGCGACCCGGTCGTGCAGCGCCGCGATCGTCGGGACCACCCGGTCGAGCTCCTCGGCTTCGTCGACGTCGGGCCCGGGGCCGGCCTTGACACCGCCGACGTCGAGCAGGTCGGCGCCGTCGACGATGAGCTGCTCGGCGCGTCGGAGGAGGTCGTCGAGCTCGAACGTGGCGCCACGGTCATAGAACGAGTCCGGGGTCCGGTTCAAGATCCCCATCACCAGGGCCCGGTGGGTGAGATCGTGGACCTCGTCGCCGACTTGATAGGCCCAGGGCATCCCGCGGAGCCTACGGCGCCGATTCCTGGCCCCCGCAGGTCGACGCCGGTCACCTCGGCGGCGCGACGGTCGACGGTGGGGCCGTCGGGAGCCCGGTCGAGGTCGTCGTCGAGGCGTCGGTGGTCGACGGGACCAGGACCTGCTGGCCGTCGCGCAGCCGGGCCGCGAGGTTCACCGCGTCGAGGTTGGCATCGGGTCGAGCGCC
>DAIMHT010000320.1:0-2364 GCA_036723155.1 Actinomycetota bacterium | reverse complement strand
CGGTGATGTGAAACTGGTCCTCCTGCAGGGCGACATCTCGGGCGTGCACCCAGCCCGTCGTGCCGTTGGGCCGGATGGGGAGCAGCACCTTGAGCCAGGGCCCTTGTCGTTGCTCAACGAGGAAGACGAGCTCGACGGGCAGTTTTGGGTCGTTGTTCAACGGCCACGGGTTCGCAAAGCTCTTGGACGGGCTCGGCGAGGCGGGTGTGTCGTAGACCGCGATGTTTGGCACCCGGACCCGGGCGATCAGGCTGACGAACGACGGCAGCGTCGTCGGGGAGGTGCTCGGCGACGCGGTCGCCTTGCGATCGAGCGTGGGGCGCCCACCGCCGCCGCACGCCGCGGCGAGCGCCGAGAGTGCCACCGCGGTGACGAGCAAGACGCGACGGCGGTGCTGCACGAACGGCGATGCTATCGGCCGACGCCTTCGGGCGGTCTGCAGCACCGCACGCATCGACGACCGTCGCGACCACGCGGAGCGGCTGGATACGGTGGCGGCGTGGACGGCGACGAACGCGAATGGGTCGAGCGCGGCATCTACGACCCCGACGTCCCCGGGGCTACGGATCGCCTCGCGACGCTGCAGTACCTCTCGGCGCGGGGCGCGACGCTGGATGACCTCGTCGCGGCCGTCGGCCCCGACGGGACGGCCCCGCACCGCCACGGGAGCGGTGGGCTTCCTGCCCTGGCCGCGGGGCTGCTCCAGCGGCGCCGACCCCGGATCACGACCCGCGAGGTCGCCGAGCGGGCCGGGATCTCGATCGACCTGGCGCAGCGGATCAGCCGAACCGCGGGACTGGGGGAGCCGGGGCCCGATGAGGCGTTCTATTTCGACGCCGATGTCGTCACCTTTCGTCTGTTCGGGGCCGCAGCCGCGATGTTCGGCGTCGAGTCGACGCTGCAATTCTCACGAGTTGCCGGCGCCGCGCTGTCCAGCATCGCTGACGCCGCGATGACGAACTTCGGCCAGGGTGTCGCCCCGCGCCTCGACGCGGAGGGCGCGGGGGAGCTGACCCGCACCGAGACGGTCGACGCGGCGACGCGACTCCTCTTCGATGAGGTCCCCGACGTCCTCGGCAACCTGTTCATCCACCACGGCGAGGCGGCGGCCCGACGCACCCAGGTCGCGGGCAACACCGACACCTCCGACTTGACCGTCGGCTTCTTGGATCTCGTGGGCTCGTCGGTCCTCGCCGAGCGGCTCCCGCCCGCGGAGCTGGGGGCGCTCATCAGCGAGTTCGAGCGGGACGCGACCGAGCTGGTGTCGGCGACCGACGGACGGGTCGTCAAGATGATCGGCGACGAGGTCATGTTCGTCACCACCGATGCCCGGGCCGCGTGCACGCTGGCACTCGACCTCGCCGACCAGGTCGAGCGCCACGCGGTCTTACCCCGGTTGCGGGGCGGGCTCGCCGCCGGTGACCTGGTCCGAGGCTACGGCGACTACTACGGACCGATCGTGAACACCGCGGCGCGGGCCGCGAAGCTGGCCGAGCCCGGGTCGGTGGTCGTGACCGACGCGGTCCGAGCGCGCGCCACCTCCGACGGGCTGTCGTTCGAGGCGCTCGGTCACCATGTCCTGCGGGGCTTCGATGAATCGGTTGCCCTCTTCCGGCTGGAGCGAACCTAGATGCCGCGTATCCGCAAGGAGCTGCTCGACGCGACCGCCGAGTTGGCCCGTCGCGATCGCCGGATGCGGCGCATCATCGACCAAGTCGGGCCCCCGGACCTTCGACGAGGCCGGCCGCGTTTCGATCACTTCGCCGAGATCGCGCGCGCCGTGTGTTACCAGCAGCTGGCCGGCCCCGCGGCTCGCGCAATCCACGGGCGATTTCAGGCGCTCTTCGACGACGGCCCGACGCCGGAGGCGGTCCTCGCGATCCCGGTGGCCGAGTTGCGAGGCGCCGGTCTGTCGGGAAGCAAGGCGGCCACCATTCGGGATTTGGCGACGCATGTCGTCGCGGGCGATGTCGAGCTCGACCGGGTGGCGCGACTCTCGGATGACAAGATCATCCGGGAGCTGACGCTCGTGCGCGGGATCGGCCGGTGGACCGCGGAGATGTTCTTGATCTTCCAGCTCGGACGCCTCGACGTGTGGCCGGTGGACGACTTCGGCGTCCGCAAGGGATACGCGCGCATCCACGACTTGGACCCGGCCCCGACGCCGCGCGTGCTCGAACCGCTCGGCGACGTCTACCGGCCGTTCCGGACGGTGGCCGCCTGGTACTGCTGGCGCGCGGCCGACACGACGCTGCCGGTGGCGTAGCCGGCCCGGTCACGCGATCCAGGCTCGACCCCAGAGCACGCCCCGCACCCGGTACTGGTGCTCCATGTCGCGGGCCTGGGCCGCCAGCGGCGGGAGCC
>DAIMHT010000319.1:0-2391 GCA_036723155.1 Actinomycetota bacterium | reverse complement strand
GAGCCCGGCGGGCCACCGCTGCGCTGACCGGCCTGGCGTTCACCGGGCTCGTCGGTGTGATGGCCGCGAACCCGATCGCCAGTGCTGTCGCCAGCAGCCCGAGCACCACCAACACCAGCTCGACGACCGGCTCCGGGTCGAGCACCTCCGGGTCGAGCACCTCGTCCGGAACCCAGTCGTCGAGCAGCACCTCGGCCACCCCGGCCAGCTCGAGCTCTTCCACCACCGTGACTCACAGCCATGCCAGCTGACACGTTCCGGGCCATGGGCAGCGACGCCTCCATCGTCGTCGTTGGTGGCCCCCGCGACCTGATCTCCCGGGCCCGGGCCCGCGTCGAAGAGCTCGAGGCCTTGTGGAGCCGGTTCCTTCCCACCAGCGAAGTGAGCCGCCTGAACGCCGCCGCCGGGAGCCGCCCGCTCCTCGTGGCGCCGGAGACGTTCGAGCTCATCGAACGCGGCGTCGAGGCGTGGCGGATGACGGGGGGCTTGTTCGATCCCACCGTTCTCGGCGATGTCCTCCGGGCCGGCTACACCGCCAGCTTCGATCAGCTTCCGTCGGTGAGCGGCGCCTCCGTGAGTCGGCTCGGCCGGGGCTGCGCGGGCATCGAGCTCGACTCGTCCCTGTGCGCGGTCCGGTTGCCCCGCGGGGTCGGCTTCGATCCCGGCGGGATCGGCAAGGGCCTCGCCGCCGACCTCGTGGTCGACGAGCTTCTCGCCGCGGGCGCGGACGGCGCGTGCGTCAACCTCGGTGGTGACGTCCGGGTCGCGGGCACACCCCCGGCGGAATCCTGGGCTGTTGCCATCGACCATCCCGTGCGTCCCGAGCCCGCCGCGGTCGTGCATCTCGGACAGGGCGCGGTCGCAACCTCGAGCCGGTTGAACCGCCGGTGGGAGACCGACCGCGGCTTCGCCCACCACCTCATCGACCCGCGGCGCGGCGTGCCCGCCGACGCGGCCGTGTGGACCGCGACGGCGATCGCCGCCACCGGCTGGCAGGCGGAGGTGCTCGCCAAGGCGTCGTTCCTCGCCGACCTCGGCCCCGGACTCGAGCTGCTCGACAACATCGGTGCCGCGGGGCTCCTGATCGACGAGGACGGAGCCGTCGTCACCACCCGGTCCTTCACCTCGTTCGCCGATGTCCCGATGCGCATCCCCCAGGAGGCCGTCCGATGACGTCGCAGCTGTGGTGGGACGTGGCCCGCGCCGGCGGGCTCCTCGGCTGGGGGCTGCTGTCCGCCAGCGTGCTGTGGGGCCTGGCCCTGTCCAGCCGGATCTTCGGCCGGCGACCCCGTCCGGCGTGGCTGCTCGACCTGCACCGCTACCTCGGCGGCCTCGCCGTCATCTTCGTCGGCGTCCACGTCACGGCGATCATGCTCGACACCTTCGTCTCGTTCGGGCCCCTCGAGACCTTCGTTCCGTTCGCCAGCAGCTGGAAGCCCGGCGCCGTCGCCTGGGGAATCGTGGCGCTCTACCTCCTGCTGGCGGTCGAGCTCACCTCCCTCGCCCGAAGCCACCTGCCGCTGCGCATCTGGCGGCGCGTCCACTACCTCAGCTTCGGCGTGTTCGTCTTCTCCACCATCCACCTCCTCACCGCCGGCACCGACAGCACCAGCCCCGCGCTGCTCCTTGCCGTCGTCGCGGTCTGCGCCGCGGTGGTGGTCCTCACCGCGCTGCGCATCACACCGAGCCAGCGACAGCCGATCGCCCCCCGGCCGACGCGCCCGCCGAGGCCGCGAGACCCCGTCGCCCCGCGCGCGAGTCGCCCGCCGGTGCCGCGGGAGCCCGTCGCGTCCCGTCCGCGACGCACCCCGACCGTCACGGCCCGGTAGCGCGATGGACCCGTACCGAGACCCGTACCCTCCCCACCGCGATCCCCGGGCGCCGATCAGCTCGACCAGCGACGCCGCGCCCCCGGCTCCGCCCCGGCGGCCGTCGCCGGCCACCGCGGCGTTCCCGGGCGGGTCGCACCCGCACGGACCCGCTCCGCGCCGGGCGCGGTCCCGGCGTCGGCACCACGGCGCCCGATGGGTGCTCGCCGCGGTCGCCGCCACCGTCGCGATCGGCGGCGGCGCCATCTGGGCCCAAGGCGGGTCGACGAGCACCACCGCCCACCGGGTCGCGCCGGCCACCCCGGTCCGCAAGCAGGACCTCTCCTCGGTGGCGATCGCCAACCAGGACGACCCCGCGGTCGTGGACGTGATCTCGACCCTCGGCTACCAGAACGGCCAAGCCGCGGGGACCGGGATCGTGCTCACCTCCAGCGGTGAGATCCTCACCAACAACCATGTCATCCAGGGATCGACGTCGGTCACGGTGAAGGTCTCCACCGGCTCGCCGACCTACAAGGCCACCGTGGTCGGCACCGACGCCACCAACGACATCGCCGTCCTC
>DAIMHT010000318.1:0-2394 GCA_036723155.1 Actinomycetota bacterium | reverse complement strand
CACTCGGCGAAGGGCGGCGAATGGGACGCGGTGCACGTGATCCACGCCGCCGACGGCATGTTCCCGTCCGATCTCGCCACCCGCGACCCGGACGAGATCGACGAGGAGCGTCGCCTGTTCTACGTCGCGCTCACCCGGGCGCGTGATCATCTCCACGTGTACTTCCCGCTGCGCTACTTCCACCGGCGGGTCGGCTACGACGACCGTCACCACTTCGGCCAGCTGACTCGGTTCCTGCCCCCGGTGACGCACGACCTCTTCGAGCGTCACTGCCCGGACGCTCGCGCCGACGGAGTCCTCGCGGTCACTGCGGGACCGACCGAGCCACTGGGCGCCGATGTCGACCGGGCCCTCGAAGCGCTCTGGCAGTAAGGGCGTCGCCGAACACGTAGCGGTCTCACCGTTCTCTTACACGCCTCTCAGGTCGTTTTCGACACAGTTCCCTCCGTCGGTGTCTTGACCCAAGGAGGACGATGTTCCGCAACCAGACGATCCCCGACCGGCGTGCGCCCCGTGTCGCAGGCCTCGTGGCCACGACGTTGGCCGCGCTCACGCTCGTCGTGGCGTTCGCTCCGCTCGCGGGCGCCCAGACGTCGGACCCGGGGAGACCGGGCGGGCATCCGCCGCGTCTCACCGATGCGCAGAAGACCTGTCTGACCCAGCACGGTGTCACGCTCCCGACCCCGAGCGCGGGGCAGCCACCGGCACCACCGACAGATCAGCAGCGCCAGGCGTTCGAGGCTGCGGCCAAGGCCTGCGGTGTGCAACCGCCGAAGCCGCACCGGGTGCAGCTCACCGCCGCCCAGCGCGCGTGCCTGACCCAGCATGGGATCACGCCACCCACGCCTGGTTCGGCGAAGCCCACGTCGGGGCCCTCGGCGCAGCAACGAGCCGCGTTCGAGGCCGCCGC
The DNA here is from genome assembly GCA_036723155.1 of Actinomycetota bacterium. Taxonomy (GTDB): domain Bacteria; phylum Actinomycetota; class Acidimicrobiia; order IMCC26256; family PALSA-555; genus PALSA-555. The sequence goes on along the minus strand of DAIMHT010000318.1, from coordinate 1,484 downwards.
GAAGGCCTGCGGGGTCCCTGCGCCGCCGAAGGATCCGCCGACCGGTAGCTAGTCAGCCCGCCCGTGTGGGCAGCCGTGGTCCCCCCCGCCGCGGCTGCCCACCCCGCGGCACGAGCGGCGCGGCACCATTCGCTCGCGATCGGGTGACGGCTTGGCCCTCGCGGCCAGCGACGACATCGCACCCCAACCGACGGCGGAGGCGGTCGTCGACCGCACCGGCGCTCCCACGCACGCGGCACTACCGTGACCGCCTCATCGAACTGGGGAGGTCGTCATGGAGGTTCGTCGTGTCGTGACCGGCCACGACGCTCAAGGCAAGTCGGTCTTCGTGTCCGACGAGACCGTCGACCCGGTGACGTTGGCGTTGCTGCCGGGCGCCGAGTTCCATCAGCTGTGGGCACGCGACGCGATCGCCTCGATCCCCGAGGACACCACGACGACACCACGGCCCTCGTACTTTCCCGCCCCGGACGGATTCCGGTTCGGGTTCTTCACCCTCGGACCCGAATCGGTTGCCTCCCCCGCCGACATCGACATCGAACGCGCGCTCCAGGAGCTGAGCCAGAAGCTGCCCGGGATGGCGGAGGTCATGGAGCCTGAGCACCCGGGGATGCACACCACCGACACGATCGATCTCGACATCGTCATCTCGGGTGAGGTCTGGCTCGAGCTCGACGACGGCGCCGAGGTCCACCTCCAGGCCGGCGATTCCGTCATCCAGAACGGGACTCGTCACGCCTGGCACAACCGCTCGTCACAACCCTGCACCCTGGCCGTTGCCCTCGTGGGGGCCACCCGCACGCCCGCCTAGCGTCCCGCCACCACCGAGGAGCTCCCCGCTCCGGGCGATTGTCCGTTCAGGGTCGTGGCTCACGCGCCGATATGTCCCCTTGGGTTTCGACGGAACAAGGGACGATCGGCGATGGGCAACGACGGAATCGTGGTGACCGACGAGGACTGGGCCGAAGCTCGGTCCGAGGCCGGCACCATCGCGAGGAACGCGGCGGTGGGTGGGATCGTGCTGGTCGCGGTCACCTACTGCGTCACCGGCGTCATCCTCCGGGCGGCGGCGCCCAGCTTGGGGGGCCTCGAGCTCGTCGGCGTCGGGACGGCTGTGGCCGCCGCGCTCTCCGCCCCGCTCCTCTGGATGCTGGCCCGCACTGCCCAGAGCAAGGGCCTCGAGACCGGCAGCGTCCGGGTCGCCCACGACCGAGTCATGCGAGTCCAGGCGAAACGGCGCGAGTTCGAGACGCAGCTGGCCCGGGCCCTCGAGATGGTCCAGGACGAAGTCTCCGCGTTCGACGTGCTGCAACGAGCCATGTCCCGGATCGCCCCCGAAGCACCGGTGGAGCTCCTGCTCGCCGACAACAGCCACGCGCACCTGGAGCGGATGGTCACCGCCTCCCCCGACGGTGAGAGCATCGCCGGCTGCACGGTCGACTCCCCCGATCAGTGTGAAGCCGCCCGGCGAGCCCAGACCCAGG
>DAIMHT010000317.1:0-2408 GCA_036723155.1 Actinomycetota bacterium | reverse complement strand
GGTCCAGCTGGGCGATCTGGTTCTGGAGCTGCTGCTGCTGGCCCCCGTTGCCGGTTTGGGCTCCCGCCACCGAGCCGGTGGCGGCGACCGCCAGCACGAGGGGCAGCACGAGGGGAAGGGCGCGCAGAGTTCGCCCGGAGAAGAGACGCACGAGCCGCCCAGGCTAAGGCAACAGGGACCACAGAGGCAACGCTGGCCATCACAACCCGCAAGAACTAGGGGAATCGGGGAGCCGGGGGCGACGCCGCTCCCGGGTCGGGGGGATCACCCCCCCGACCCCGCTGCGGCCAGCAAGGCCTCCGCGGCCGAGAGGAGCTCGCGAACGATGTCCGCTGTCGGGAGCACCTGGTGGATCGAGGCCACGGACTCCCCGGCGTACAACGCCATGGCGGTGACGTGGCCTTCGCAGGCGTCCGTGGGCGGCGAGACCGAGAACCGCGGGATCGGGACGCGCTCGCCGGTGCCGGGCAGCCGCTCCTCACCCACGACACCGCCGGCCAAGGCGGACGCCTCCTCGAACGCGCTTCGCAGCACGCGGTTGGGGGCGTCGGGCCAGCCGGTCTCACGGCCGTACTCGTCGTTGAGGACGGTGTCCCCAACCTCAGCCGCGACGAGCGCCGCCTTGTAGTCCGCGTGCGCCCGAGACTCGGTACTGGCCACGAAACGACTGCCGACCCGGACCGCGTCGGCACCAGCCGCGAGCGCCGCGGCCATCGAACGGCCCGAACCGATCCCTCCCGACGCCACGACGACGACGTCCGCTCCGACGCGGTCCAGCACCGCCGCGAGGAGTGGCAGCATCGGCACCGTGCCGCGAACGTGGCCGCCGGCCTCGACCCCCTGGGCCACGACGAGGTCACAGCCGGCGTCGACCGCGAGCCGGGCCTCGTCGACCGAGCCCACCTGCCAGCTCGCCAGGGCGCCACCGCGGTGGATGCGCTCGACGAGCGCCGCGTCGGGTATCAGCCAGAACAGCTCCACCACCGGTGCACGGTCGGCGGCGAGCTCGAGATCGCCCCGGTCGAGGAACGGTCCGAGGAAGTTGACCCCGACGGGACGGGCGCCGAGCGCGGCGACCGCGTCGAGCTGCCCCGCGAGCGGCACGCCAGCCATCCCGAGCATGCCCAGGCCTCCGGCCCCGGCGACCGCCGCCGCGAGCTCGGGCGTGATCACCGCGCCCATGCCGGCGAGTTGGATCGGCACCGTGCAGTCGACGAGCCTCGTGAACCGGGTCTCGAGCACCTCCCACACGCTACCGAGCCGTCCGACCGCCGGGCGGCGGGCCTCGATCCGGCTCCGGTCTCCGTGGCGCGACGTGGCGCGCGCTACCCCGCTTGCTCGGGCGCGGTCGCGCCCGGCTGGGCCGGAGTGCGCTCGAACACGTAGTAGACGGCGACGAGGGCGCTGATCGCCAACGCCGCGGCGGGGCTCAGAAACGCGACCGCGATGGCGACGGCGTACGCGAGGTTCCCGACCGTGAACCGGATCGTCGCCACGCGTGCAGAGGCCGCATCGAGCGGGACGGCCAGGAGCCGCCGGTAGATCGGCCACACGAACACCAGCCCGAAGGAGAGGGACATCCCTTCGAAGACCCCCTCGTACACCGCCGTGGCGAGACGCGCGTCCGCGCCTCCGCCTCGCAGGTACGCGGCCATCGTCGCGGTCGCGAAGGGGATCGCGACGACGAAGAACAGGAGCAGCAGGTTCGAGAACACCAGAACCCGGTCGACGGCCGCGAAGTTCCGGAAGAGCGCGTGATGGTTGACCCAGATGATCCCGATGGTGAAGAAGCTGATCGCGTACGCCACGTAGGCGGGCCATTGGTGGGTGAGCTGGTGCCCGAGCGGGCCGTGGCCCGGCCCCGCGACCGTGAGGTTGAGCGCGAGGAGGGTCAGCGCGACGGCGAAGACCCCGTCGCTCAGCGCCTCGAGCCTCCCGCGATCCATCTCGTCCCCCCTGGCGGTCGCGCCTCCCCGGCCGGCCGACGGCCCATTCTCGCTGCTACCCGAGCGGCGGGACACCGAAGCGGTCGCGAACCTCGACGAGCGGGACCTCGGCGAGGGCCAGGTGATCCACCGCGGTGAAGTCGCCCCGGCACTGCGAACCCCGACGGAACGCGTCGCCGAGCAGCACCCGGCTCACCGGTTCGACCAGGGCGTCTTCGATGACTCGAGGCATCTCCGGGACGGTAGTGGCCGTCCGGTGACGGGATGTTCCGAGCGCCGCGCGGCGGTTCGGCGGCCGTCCTTACAGGACGGGCCGCTCGGTGGGGGTGGCCGCGTCGAGGGCGGCGGTGGTGGTGAGGTCGCGGTCGAGCACCAACTGTTCGAGCGCCGTGGCCCAGCTCTCGTAATAGGGCCGGTCGGGTTGGTCCGCGATGCTGGCCATGAGGTGGTGACGGAACTCGT
>DAIMHT010000316.1:0-2408 GCA_036723155.1 Actinomycetota bacterium | reverse complement strand
TGGTCGGCCGGCACGGACCAGGCCGAGCGGACCGGCTCCATCGCCGGGTCGAACCCCACCCTGGTATCGAACGTCGAGACGCTGGCCAATGTCCCGTTGATCCTCGCCCGGGGCGCGGCGTGGTATCGGAGCATCGGCACCCGCGAGACACCGGGGCCGGTGATCTGCACCGTCGTCGGCGACGTCGTGCGGGGCGGCTTCGGCGAGGTCGAGCCCGGAACCACCCTGCGAGACGTCATCGAGACCGTCGGCGGTGGGGTGACGGACGGCCACGAGGTCAAGGCCGTCCTATCGGGCGTGTCGAATCCCGTGCTCACCGCGGAGGGGCTCGACGCCCCGGTCTCCTACGAGGGACTCGCCGCGGCCGGCAGCGGACTCGGTTCCTGCGGGTTCGTCGTGTACGACGACAGCCGCAGCATGTTCGCGGTCGCGCGCATGGTGTCGCGGTTCCTCTATGTCGAGTCGTGCGGGCAGTGCCGCGCCTGCAAGTACGGATGCGGCGAGATCACGAGACGGCTCGACACGCTGGCCGAGGGGCACGGCGAGCTCCTCGACATCAGGACCATCGGTGAGCGACTGCAGGGCATCACGGACCAGAACCGTTGCTTTCTCGGCGAAGAGGAGCAACGGGTGGTCGGGAGCATCCTGCGGTCGTTCCCGGAGGATTTCGTCTCGGAGCTCGAGCATGCGCAGCCCGTGGAGCCGGTTCCGGTGCCGAAGATCGTCGACATTCGCGACGGCATCGTCACCTACGACGAGTCCCAGCTCCGCAAGCAACCCGACTGGACCTACACGCCCGCCTGAGCAAGGGCCGGGCGATCGCGATCAGGCGACGGTGCTCCGGGGAGTCTCGTAGCGACGCAAGCGACCAGCCAGGTTCAACGCGATCTGACGCAGGACATCGGGATCGGATCGCAAGCTTCCGAAGCTCTCCCGCCCGGCCAGAAGGACCCGCATCGGGGTCTGGGCGGTCGCGGTGGCCGTATGGTCAGCGCGGTCGAGGATCGACGTCTCCCCGAGGAATTCGCCGGGTCCGAGCGCACCGCTCGGCTCCCCGCCGCGGGTGAGCGCGGCCGAGCCCTCGACGATGAGCACGAGCTCCTGGGTGGACTGTCCTTCACGGACGAGGACCTTCCCGGCGTCGACCCGGACGTCGTCGAACAACGGTGCGAGCCGCGCCAGGTCACGGCGCCCGAGGTCGGTGAGGCCGGGGACGGAGCGCAACAGGTCGATCTTGGAGCTGGCGGTTTTCATGGCTGATCTTCCTTCCCATTGGCGAGCTCGGGAGCGACGGTTCGCGTGCCCGATCACGACGAGCCGCCGAGGATCTGGCAGGTGGTGGTCGCCGTCGCGATGAGGCGATCGTGGTCGTCGGTTACCCGTCCGTGCGCGGTCGCGATCCGTCGTCCGAGATGCACGACTTCCCCGCGGGCTTGGAGGTGCGTCCCGTCCAGCGGAACCGGCCTGAGGTAGGTGACGGACAGATCGACGGTGGTGAAGCCCACGTCGGGGGGAAGCTGGCTCAGGACCGCGCACCCCATGGCCGAATCGAGGAGGGTGGCGGTGATTCCTCCGTGCAGACCGCCGTCCGGATTGGCGAACTGCGGGCCCGTGCGAAGCCCGAACACGATGACGCCCGGCTCCACGGCCTCGATGCGCATCCCGAGCAGGTTGGCCACACCCACGGCCGCGGGTCCTCGTTCTTGGAGCCCTTGCAAGAGCTCGAGCCCACTTACCGACGTGGTCATCGGCCATCTCCCTGTTCGTTCTGAACTTGAACCTAGTGGGTTTGTTTTCCGAACGCAAGGTGACTAAGGTCACCGCATGCGCTGGAGCGAGATCGGCGAGCAGGACTGCTCGATCGCGCGTGCCCTCTCCGTCGTCGGCGACCGATGGAGCCTGCTGATCATGCGGGAGGCGTTCCTCCGGACCCGACGGTTCGACGACTTCCAGGCCCGGACCGAGGCACCCCGACCGGTGCTGGCCGAGCGGCTCAAGACTCTCGTCGAGCACGGCGTGCTCGAGCGTCGCCAGTACTCCGAGCATCCCGAGCGGTACGAGTATCGGCTCACCGAGAAAGGACTCGACCTGTATCCCGTCGTCGTCTCACTCCTGCGGTGGGGCGACCGATGGATGACCGAGGGCGAGGAGCCGCCGGTGCGGCTCCGGCATCGAGACTGCGGGGAGTTCATGCACCCCGAGCTCGCCTGCCCGTCCTGCGGCGACTGGATCTCGCCCCGAGACATCGAAGCGGTCGGTACCCGGAGCGCCTGAGCGCGGCTCCGAGTTCTACGACGCCCTCCTGTCTCTGCTCGGGACGTCGCCTCGTACGAGCGATCGGTGGGCTGATCGAACCGGCTGCGGCCGACCGGTGACCGATGAGTTCTTGGCGGTCGCGGCGTCGTACT
>DAIMHT010000315.1:0-2419 GCA_036723155.1 Actinomycetota bacterium | reverse complement strand
TCGTTGGTGTAGTCGCTGGAGTCGAGGCTGGCCGCGTCGCGGTTCGTCGACGGGAACTTCGGTGCCGCGACGATGTAGCCCGCCGAGGCCCAGGCCTTGAGGAGGTTGCGATAGTCGGAGGGAGACTGGTCGTAGCCGTGCACGAAGATGAGCAGCGGCGCGGGGCCGGCGGAGCGGCGCGGTGAGAGGACCATGGTCTCGAGCGTCCGCTGACGGGTCGCGTCGACGAAGGTCAGCGTGGTGGTGGACACTGCGGCGCTCGACGGCTTCGACGGCTTCGTCGCCGATGTCGCCGCTGCCACCGTCGGCGTGCTCGCTGCGATCAGGAGCGCGAGGACCACGACGACGCCCGCCGGGTGCTCGATGTGCACCGACGGACGCTAACGCTCCGAACCGGCCCGCGGGATCGTTCCGCCGTCCGATCGCCGGTCGGTGAGCTGGGCTCGGCTCGCCGCGCCGGGGGAGCACAGCGACGAGCCGAGCCACAGGGTGACGCCCGCACCCCGGGATCGAAGGGGCTCGAGGGGCGAGCGGTTCGGACGAGAGCACTACGAACCGGGGCCCGGGAGGGATTGCCGGCGCGGCGGCGGTCCGGAACGCGGGCGGGTCAGGCCTCCGGGGCCGGGAGGCCGGGTGTGCTGGGGCGGTGCACTCGGGTGCGCCACCGCCAGATCCAGGCCCCGATCACGGTGAGCGCGACGATCCACAGCGCCGATCGCCCCAGCGCGGTGGCGATCGCCACCGGGTGGGGCTTGCCGGCGGCGCGGTCGAGGAGCTCCTGGGGGCCGCCGAGGGGGAGGGCACCGACGGTGGCGCTCTCCGACGGGAGGATCATCTCGATGCCGATCAGTCCGATGAGCAGCAGCGTGGCTTCGAGCTCGTGGGGTACGAGCACCGCGAGGACCAAGCCGAGTGGGACCGCGACCAGCGCGACGAACACCAGGGCGAGGACGAGGCTCCCGACGTCGGGGGTGCCCGAGTCGACGATGAGCAGCGCCGCGAACAGGGCGCTGAGCATGACCCCCAACGAGTCGAGGAGGAGGAGGCGGGCGCTGAGCAGCTCGACGGGACGGTAGCCGTCGAAGACGAGGCGCTGGTCGACGCCGCGGGCACCGAGCGCCGCGAAGAGGCTCGCGCCCGCGATGGCCCAGCTCAACCCGAGTCCGCCGGCGGTGAACGCGTGGCCGCCCTCCGACGCGCGGCTCGCGAGGTAGAAGACCACCGGGAGCGCGACGAGCAGCACGAGCGCGAGCCACCGTCGCGCCAGGTCGCGTCCGAACATCTCCGCCGCGGTGACCGTGCGCGCGAGCCCGCTCATTCCGGCCCGGTGGCGGTCGGGAGCCCGACGATGCGATCGACACGGTCGAGCTCGGCGAGGAGATGGGTCACGACCAGCACGCCCCGCCCGGCGGTGCACCACCGGGTGATCTGGTCCCAGAAGCTGACGTAGCTGCCGCGATCGAATCCTTGGTAGGGCTCGTCGAGGAGCAGGACGTGCGGATCGCCGAGCAACGCCAGGGTCAGGTTCAGCTTCTGGCGGGCTCCACCCGAGAGCTCCTTGATGGCCTGACCGGGACGAGCCGAGAACTCGAGGTCGTCGAGGAGGGTCCGGCCCCGGTCGCGGGCCTCGGACCGATCGAGGCCGTGGGCGCGACCGAACAGGATGAGATGCTCGTCGACCCGCAACGACTCGAGGAACGTCGCCTGCTGCGGGCAGTACCCGATCCGCCCGTCGACCATCACGGTGCCCGCGTCGGCTCGCAGCAGGCCGGCGCAGATGCGAAGCAGCGTCGTCTTCCCGGCGCCGTTCTCGCCTACGAGCGCGACGGCTTCTCCGGGCCGAACGTCGAGATCGACGGCATCGAGCACCGGTCGACGCCCGAACCGCTTCGAGACGTTGCGGACCTCCAGCGCGGGGCGGGACGAGCGGCTCATCGGCGCTGACCGGTCGAGGGGGCGGATCGCCGGGGGCGCGCGGTGTCGTTCACGAGGTGAGGGCCAGGATGTCGTCCGCGGTCATCGAGCCCGGTGGGGTGCGGGTGGACGCAAGCTGGTTGGCGAGCCGCTGCAACACCGCGTTGACCGGGGTCGGGACGCCGTGTCGCCGGCCGAGGAGGACGATCTCGCCGTTCAGGTAGTCGGCCTCGACGTTGCCGGTCTGGCGCAGCATGCTCTGCCACGACGAGCCACCACGAGGCTTGCCGCCCGGGGGACGAGGGATGAGGTTCCCGCGCCGGGCCCGGTCATCGGCGTCGGTCACATACGGGATGCCGGCCGCGTCGAGGCAGGCGACGCCTTCCCGCTGCGCGCGTTCGTAGAGCTCGCCGCCCCGGCTCTCGGGCCCGCAGATCGCCTCGATGGCGTTGCCGAGGTTCAACAGGAGCTTCTTGTACTTCCAGCGCATGATGTCCGGCTTCGG
>DAIMHT010000314.1:0-2420 GCA_036723155.1 Actinomycetota bacterium | reverse complement strand
ACGGTGCGCCGGAGATCGTGCTCCTCCACGGGGGTGCGCAGAACGCGCACACGTGGGACACGGTGGCGTTGGCGCTCGACCGGCCGCTGGTCGCGGTCGATCTGCCGGGGCACGGGCACTCCGACCATCGCGACGACGGGCCGTTCGGCCCTCGCCAGAACGCCGGTGACGTGGCGGTGGCGCTGCGCGAGCTGGCGCCCGGCGCGGGGCTGGTGGTCGGGATGTCGTTGGGGGGCCTGACCGCGATCGCGTTGACGGCGGAGGCGCCGGAGCTGGTCCGCCGGTTGGCGTTGGTGGATGTCACGCCGGGGGTGGATCGCGACAAGGCGGCACCGATCGCGCAGTTCATCGCCGGACCGGCGACGTTCGAGAGCTTCGATGAGATCCTCGCCCGCACGATCGAGTTCAACCCGACCCGGTCTGAGTCGTCGCTGCGCCGGGGGGTGCTGCACAACGCCGTCGAACGCGACGATGGACGTTGGGTGTGGCGCTACCAGCGGCCGCGCCTGATGGAGGCGACGGAGATGGACGTCCCGGCGGACTTCGCGACGTTGTGGGACGACGTGAGCGGCATCACGGTCCCGCTGCTGTTGGTGCGTGGAGGTGCGGCCGGGACCGTGGTCGACGACGGTGACATCGCGGAGCTGCGCCGGCGCCAACCCGATGCGCGTGTGGAGTTGGTGGCGGGCGCGGGACACAGCATCCAAGGCGACCGTCCCCTCGAGCTGGCCCGACTCCTCGACGAGTTTCTCAGCGCGTAACGACCCGGCGGTCCGACGTCGGGGGGCGGTGCGGTCAGAAGGTGTCGAAGCCGCTTGCCTCTTCGCGGGACGGTCCGCGACACGATTCGATGCTGAGCCCGGCGGCGGCCCAGGCCTCGAAGCCGCCGACCACATCGGTGGCGTCGAGCCCGAGCCGGCGGAGCGATGCCGCCGCGAGGCTCGAGGAGTAGCCCTGGCCGCAGAGCACGATGACCCGCGCGTCGGGCCCGGTCTGGGGGATGCGGTGGTCGCTCGACGGGGCGAGGCGCCACTCGAGGACGGTGAGGCCGATGACGAGGGCGCCGGGCACGTCGCCTTGTCGTCGGCGTTGCTCGAGGGGCCGAATGTCGACGAGGAGCGCGCCGGTGGCGACCTCGGTCGCGGCGTGGTACGGCGTGACCCGGTCCCAGCCGGACCGGACGTCGGCGAGGAACGCTTCGATTCCGCGGGGCACGGCCTGCACGGTAACGATGGACGGATGGACCCGCGGGGTGAGGCGCAGGCCCGGCTCGAGGCCCTCGAACCCGGCCGGTTCGAAGCTCGGGTGCTGGCGCCGTCACCGCCGGCGGTGACCGACCCGCCGTGGTTCGCCGATGACCCCGTCGACCCGGGCGGCGCCCGCGGGGGGCGCACGGTGGTGTCCCCGGTCGCGAACGCCGACCGGACCTGGGACGACCTCGCCCGGGGCGACCCGGCACTGGCCGCGTGGTGCGCCGACCGGTGGTTGGGGACCTGGCGGCGGCTGGCGCCGGTGACCGACCTCGACGCGTTCGCGGCGACGCGACGGGCCTGGCACACCGTCGCGGAGCATGTCCTCGCCCCGTTTCGGTTCCGGGCGTGCTCGAAGATCGGGTTGCGGTACACGCCCGGCGGGGTCGGGATCCCGTTCGTCCGCGCCGACGATGCCGACGTGCAGCTCCGGCTCGACGGGTCCGGGCTCGTCGTGGATCGCGGCCCAGAGACGCGGACCGGGTTGACGACGCTGGCCGCTGCGGCCGCCGCGGCCGGCGTGCCCGTGGGTGCGCGCACCGACGTCTACGAGCCGGCGACGTCGGACGAGCCCGACGCCCCGCTGTCCGTGGACGCCGACGCCGCGGCCCGCCTGGCCGACTGGTTCGGGTTCGGGGCTTCGGTGCTGGAAGCGGTGCGCGCCGCCGCGCCCGACGGGGGGGCGACCCGACTCCAGCTGTGGCCGGAGCACTTCGACCTGTCGGTGGACCTCGGGGACGAGACGGCCGGGCAGCGGGGAACGTTCGGGGCGTCACCGGGCGACGAGCAGCACCCGCTCCCCTATCTCTACGTCACCCATTGGGGTGCAGTGGCCGACGATCCGTACTGGAACGACACCGGGTTCGGTGGCGCCAGCCTCGGATACGACCGGCTGGTCGACGTCGAGGACCCGCGGGGCGCCGCGCTCGAGTTCCTGACCGCGGGGCGGGCGCGCTTAGCGGGGTCCTGACGGCGCGGGGCGCAGCGTCGTCGTCGACTCGGCCGCGTCGGTGATGGCCTCCCAGCTGTACCGCATCGGGACGAGCTCCCCGGCGGCCCAGGCTTGCTGCTGGTCCGCGAAGTGGGGGCTGGTGGGCTCGCCCGACGTGCCGAGCGGGACGATCCAGCGCGACTGGTCCCAGTCGGCGAGGTCGAAGACGTAGCGGGCGA
>DAIMHT010000313.1:0-2453 GCA_036723155.1 Actinomycetota bacterium | reverse complement strand
CCGCGACCTCCTCCGGAGTCCCCCTCGTCATCTTGTATGTCGCCACTCGGATGTGCTGCACGCTCGACCTCCCCGCCTCAGACCGTGACCTGCTCGGTCACCGCATTCCCGCCTTCCATGCCAGGATCACCCCCCGCCGAGACCAGCGCAAGGGTCCGAGGTGAGGCGCGCCGAGGATCGCGCCGGCGACCGGGCGAGTGCCGGCGAGGACGTGGGATCCCCGGTGCCGCCGACCGCGAGGCTCCGTACCGGCGGATCGGCGCCCGGCTCGGCGCCGACTCAGGAGGCGTGACGGAGCATGTGGCCGGCGAGCGCGCCGGTGTGCTCACCGCGTTCCATGAACACCTCGCCGTTCACGATCGTCCACTCGTAACCCCGGGCCCGCTGCACGTAGCGGCCCGCCCCGGCCGGGTAGTCGTGCACGTACTCCGGTTGTGGGAGCCCGAGCCCGTCGGTGTCGATCACGTTGAGATCGGCGTACGAGCCCGCCACGATCGAGCCCCGGTCGGTCAGGCCGAACAGTTCCGCGGGTTCGGAGCTGAGCCGTCGGACCGCTTCGCCGATCGTGAGGAGGCCCTGCTCGCGGACCCAGTAGGTGAGCAGGAACGTCGGCTGGCTCGCATCCATGATGAGGCCGACGTGAGCGCCGGCGTCGGCCAAGCCCATGACGGTGTGGGGGTGGCGAAGCATGGTCGCGACGGCGTCGAGATCGTCGTTGAGGAACGGCCAGTTGAACAGGGCCGTCCCGTCGCGTTCGAGCATGAGCGTGATGAACGCCTCCGGGACGGAGACGCCGAGGCGAGCCGCGTGCCCGGCGAGGCTGTCGGTCTCCCCGAGGTCGTAGCGGGCGTCGCCGGTCGGCATCAGGTACAGCTCGGAGGGCGGGATCGTCGGGAGGTCGCGGGCGGCGTCGATCAGGGTCGCGCGCCGGTCCGGGTCCCGCAGTGCCGCCAGCCGCTCCTCGAAGCTGAGGTCACGGAGGGACCGCCACGCGGGCGCGCCGTCGAACGGGGTCCGGTGCACCAGCCCGAACAGCATCCCGATGCCGCGTGCCGTGGTCTGCGGCGCGACGACGGCGCCGCGGCTTCGCGCCGCCTCGACCGCGTCGAGCGCCTCGTGGTGCAGGTCCGGGACCCGCTTCGTCTGGCTGAGCCCGAAGGTGACGGGACGTCCGGTGGCCAACGCGATGTCGGCGAGAAGGTTCACCTCGCCGACCGTGCGCCGCCCGCCGGCGCCGTCGCGCTCGCCGAGGGCTGGTGCCGCCTCGAACACGCCGGTGTGGTGCTGGCGGAGCACGTCGGCGATCGCGAGCAGCTCGCGGGCATCGGCGTAGGTCCCCGGGACGGCCCGACCATCGGGAACCCGGTGCAGCGCGGTCCGGGAGGTCGAGAAGCCCAGGGCCCCGGCGCCGATCGCCTCATCGACTGAGGCGCGCATCGCGGCGATGTCATCGTCGGAGGCAGGAGCCTCGTCGAGGCTGCGCTCACCCATCGCGTGGTATCGCACCGCGCAGTGACCGACCATCCCGCCGACGTTCAAGCCCTTCGGCCACGAATCGACGGCGTCGAGATAGTCGCCATAGGTCTCCCAGTTCCAAGCGAGTCCAGCCATGATCGAGTCCGCAGGCACATCCTCGACCGACTCCATGAGCTCGGCCAGGTACCGGCGGTCTTCCGGTCGGCACGGCGCGAACGTCACGCCGCAGCTGCCGAGCACGACGGACGTGACGCCATGCCAGCACGACGAGGTCGCCAGGGGATCCCAACCGAGCTGGGCGTCGAGGTGGGTGTGGATGTCGACGAATCCCGGCGTGACCAGCCGCCCGTCGGCGTCGAGCTCCCGGTGGCCGCGGCCGGCGACCTCACCGACCGACACGATCCGGTCGCCGTCGATGCCGATGTCCGCCGCGACGGGTTCGGCTCCGAGCCCGTCGACGACGAGACCATTGCGGATCACGAGGTCATGCGCCATGGAGCACGAGACTACGGCGGTTCCTGCCGCGGTGTCGGCGGTCGTTGACGCGGGAGTGGACTCCCCGCGCTCCGTTACCATCGCGAGCGCGGAGTGATCCACGGCCTACGGAGGCGAAACCACTTGGCCACTCGGGTCGAACCGGAAGCCGACAGACCGGCGCCGTTCACCGACGAAGAGCTCTCAGCGTTCGCGCTGGCCGCGGATCCGGATCAGCCCGTCGACGACGACGCCGTGTCCTTGTGGGAGCTGACCGGATACCTCCCGGGACGTCGCTTGCCGGAGTGGTACATGCCCTCCCCGATGGGCGGGAAGCTGGTCTACGGCTGGCGGCGACGCGTCGTCCTCTTCGTCATCGTCTCCTTCCTCCTCATCGACGCGTACGGGCTCTGCAACACCTACGGGTGGGTGCATTTCGGGTGACGGTGGACTCGCACCACTGACCCGGCCGGCACGCAGCGACGGTGCTCCTCGAGACGTGC